>DATHKF010000785.1:0-4174 GCA_035489505.1 Bacteroidia bacterium
TTCTCCAACCGAAGAGTTTTTACCGTGAAGCGCATGGCCGTGTTTTTTCAGCCATCCAGAACCTGTTCCAGCGTTCGGAACCGATCGATATTCTTACCGTAACCCAGGAACTGAAACGCACCGGCGAACTGGAGATCATCGGTGGCGCATACTATATTTCCCAACTCACCAACCGCGTAGCGAGTTCAGCCAACGTTGAATTCCATGCGCGGATCATTTCGCAGAAATACATTCAGCGTGAACTGATCCGGATTTCGAGCGACACCATTCGCGAAGCCTATGAAGATACGGCCGACGTTTTCGACCTGCTCGATCATGCCGAACGTAACCTGTTCTCTGTGGTGGAAGGAAACATCCGCAAGAATTACGACAAGATGAGCTCGCTCATTTCGCAGGCGATGATCCAGATCGAAGCCGCGAAAAACCAGAAGACCGGTGTGAGTGGTGTTCCAAGCGGATTCACCGATCTCGACCGCATGACTTCCGGCTGGCAGAATTCTGATCTCGTGATTCTCGCTGCACGTCCTGCAATGGGTAAAACGGCGTTCGTATTGTCGCTCGCGCGAAATGCTGCGGTTGATTTTCAACGGCCTATCGCAGTGTTCTCACTCGAGATGGCGTCTGTTCAACTCGTTCAGCGTTTGATTTCTGCTGAAGCCGAATTGCCCGCAGAAAAACTGAAGAAAGGCCAGCTCGTTGATCATGAAATGCAGCAGCTTCACGTGAAAATCGGAAAGCTCTCGGAAGCGCCTCTTTTCATTGACGATACTCCTGCCCTTTCGATTTTTGAAATGCGTGCAAAATGCCGCCGGCTCAAAGCGCAGCACGATATCCAGATGGTGATTGTCGATTACCTCCAGCTCATGACCACCGGCAGCGACAACAGCCGCGGAAACCGTGAACAGGAAATTTCAACTATCTCGCGTTCATTGAAGAGTATCGCGAAAGAATTAAATATTCCTGTGATTGCGCTCTCTCAGTTGAGTCGTGCTGTTGAAACACGTGGCGGTGATAAACGTCCGCAGCTTTCCGACTTACGTGAATCGGGTGCGATCGAGCAGGATGCGGATATGGTGTTGTTCATTCACCGTCCGGAATATTACGGCTTCACCCAGGATGCCGAAGGAAATGCAACGAACGGTCTTGCAGAGATCATCATTGCGAAACACCGTAACGGTGCAACCGGAAGTGTGAATCTCCGGTTCATCGATCGTCTCGCGAAATTTGTAGACATGGATGGTGGAATGGATGGCGGCGGAATGGGTACGTACAAGAACGATCCAAACGCTCCGTACGATCCGAAGGCCGGTCTCGGTCCGAATGACGATTTCAACACGCTGCAAGGCGGTGGGAATATTATTCGTGGATCGAAGTTGAACGACATCGAAGAAGATCCTTTTTAATGTGCTAATTTGCTAATAGGGGTAATGTGCTAATGCGCACAATGCAACCGTACCGCAGTTCGCAGTCTACCTCGGCGCGCTACTTGTCTACCTCGGCGGAGCCTGTCCCGACGAATGGAGGGGCTCGGTCTGACAAGTGGGCACTATCGGATTTGCGGTAAAAATTACGTGAATACAATCCGTCTATTTATTTCGAATGCTGTTTAAGACGACTTGTCAGACCTCGGCTCCGCTCGGTCTGACAAGTGGACGCTATCCAGTGTGCGGTAATGCAAATCGAAGAATATTCATTCTATTTTTACCGGACTCCATTAGGACATCAGCAAATTCTCACATTAGCACATCAGCATGGAAATACGTACCGAACGTCTTCTCCTCCGCCAATGGCGCGATTCCGATCTCGATCCGTTTGCAACCTTGTGCGCCGACCCGGTGACCATGAAATATTTTCCAAAAACGCAAACACGCGAAGAAACGGAAGCGATGATGATCCGCATGAGCGCATTCATAGCGAAAAATAATTTTGGTCCGTTTGCAGTAGAAGTTCCCGGCGTTGCAGATTGCATCGGCTTTGTCGGACTCATGATTCCGCGTTTCGAAGCACACTTTACACCCTGCGTGGAAATCGGTTGGCGTCTCGATGCAGCACATCACGGAAAAGGGTATGCTACTGAAGCAGCCCACCGCATGTCTCGAAGATGGTTTCACGCGATTAGCTCTCGGGGAAATTTTCGCGTTTACAGTTCCGGCGAATAAGCCGTCGATACGTGTGATGGAAAAAGTTGGGATGAAACATGTGGGGGAATTTGATCATCCGAAGGTTGAGGAGGGGCATGTGTTGAGGAGGCATGTTTTGTATTCGATAAAAAAATAAGCTCGTTGCGATCGCTACACTTCCGATACTTCGGGATTGTTGTTTAATTTTTTTGCCGCAAAGACGCGAAGGCGCAAAGAAAACGCAAAGGTTGCTGGTTAGGAAGCAAAGAGCGCTGAGGGATCGCTGCGCGATCGTAGCAATGATTTAAAAAGGATTTTGTGTGGATTGAATCGCTGCGCGATTTTGGTGTTTGATTTTTTCGCCGTAAAGGCGCGAAGAAAACGCAAAGGTTTTTGGTTATTAAAAATCCGCAACAATCCGCTTGATCCGCAAAATCCGCGTTCTATTCAACCCTCCAATCGCGCAGCGATTCTTTGCCACCTTTGCTCTCACCCAAAACCTTCGCGTTTTCCTCTGCGGACTTTGCGGCTTTGCGTCTATTAAGTAGCGCCCTTTCCCCTCAATTACCAGTTTTTAACGTCTCTCCTCACCAAAACTCCTCCCAAACCGCATCTCTTTTCGTAACTTCGGTATGACTTTCGCAGTATCATTACCATGATCAAAACCATTTTTTCCGCTTTATTCATATTCGCTTTCACCGTTTCGCGTGCCGCGCAGATTCTCATTCCCATGGATGACATGCAGCGCGATCATTTACGGGCGTATGGCGTTTGTTACAAAGTGCTGAACAAAGGCGGTACTGCGCAGTGGTTGCTCAACTACCGCTACGGTTCGTTCCTGTTTCCGTACACCAAAGAAGACGAACAGGAATGCCAGATCATGGGCGTAACGTTTGAAGTGATTCCTGATGCGATGGCCAATGGAATTCTCGCGGAGATCTCCAGCCCGGAGAAAAACATGGATGCCGTGAAACTCGAAAAGCCACCGAAGATTGCCGTGTACACACCATCCAACAAACAACCGTGGGATGATGCAGTAACGATGGTTTTGAAATACGCCGACATTCCGTACGATACGATTTACGATACGAAAGTGATCCAGGGTATTTTACCGAAATACGACTGGCTGCATTTGCACCACGAAGATTTCACTGGTCAGTACGGACGTTTCTGGGCCGGCTTCCAGGGTGCGGCATGGTACAAAGCCGATGTGGCCAGCAACGAAGCGAAGGCCGCAGAACTTGGCTTCCGGAAAGTTTCTGAACTGAAACTCGCTGTGGCGAAAAAAATAAAAGAGTTTGTGGCCGGTGGCGGATTTCTTTTCGCGATGTGTTCCGCAACGGACTCGTACGACATTGCATTGGCAGCAGAAGGTGTTGACATCTGCGACAAAATGTACGACGGCGACGGTATGGACATGAAAATGAATACGAAACTCGCTTACGACAATTGTTTCGCGTTCTACAATTTTCATTTGAAGCTGAATTCTACCGAGTATGAATTTTCGGACATCGATACGTATGGAACGCGCGTACAACGCGGCGTTACTGAACAGAACGATTATTTTTCACTCTTCGAATTCTCCGCGAAATGGGACCCGATCCCAACCATGCTTTGCCAGAACCACGCAAATCTGGTGAAAGGTTTCTGGGGACAAACCACAGGTTTCGATAAAACACTGATCAAGCCGGGCACACTCATCATGGGCGAAAACAAAGCGATCAATGAAGCGCGTTACATTCACGGAGAAGTGGGCAAAGGCATGTGGACGTTCTACGGCGGTCACGATCCGGAAGATTACCAGCACCGCGTGGAAGAACCGCCAACGGATCTGTCGTTGTATCCAAACTCTCCCGGATACCGTTTGATCCTCAATAACATTTTGTTCCCGGCTGCAAGGAAGAAGCATCAGAAGACTTAGTACGCCCGTTGCGTTAAGAGTCTTGAATCACATAGATAAATAGAAAAGCAAAAGGTTCACATAGTTGTCTATATGAACCTTTGCATTTTAACTATGTTCCTGTGTGTTTCAAAAGGAGAAAGCACAGTGCTGT
>DATHKF010000786.1:0-4434 GCA_035489505.1 Bacteroidia bacterium
CAGTCGTTTACCATCACAGAGCCGGGCGCTCCAACGGTTACATACAGCGAACCGATTGACAGCGCCTGCCAGAACACTACTGCTCCATTCACTTTGACCGGTGAAACACCTGCAGGCGGCACGTTCTCTGGTCCGGGTGTAAGCGGTGGCCTGTTTGTTCCGGCTACAGCCAACCTGGGTTACAACATGATCACGTACGTCTACATGGATTCCGTAGGATGTTCCGGTTCAGCGATGGATTCCATCTGGGTGGAGATCTGCATGGGTATAACGGAAACAACGGTTTCAACCATCAGCGTATATCCTAACCCGACTTCAGGAATCTTTACAGTGAATGCGGAAACAAATTCGATGATCACTGTTTACGACGCGGTTGGTAATCTCGTGGTGAACGTAAAAGCAACTTCTGCGAAAACGGAGATCAACCTCACAGATTTTGCTGACGGAATTTATATGATCATTGTTCAGACGGACAATTCAATTAGTTCAGAAAAAATTATTCTGAATAAGTAAAATCATTCAATTAGCAGGCAAAGAGCCGTTTGGGTAAAACCAGGCGGCTTTTTGCATTGTGCGTGAACCGCGTCAATTCAGCAATTTTCATAAGAAATCATGCCTTGTCTCATTTTAAGAAATGCATTTTTCTTCGTATGTTTGCGCCCCTAAAAAGGGTTCTTTTTCAATTTAAACCCTTGAAAATAAACACTTAAGAATCGTTATGAACGAATACGTTATCTATCTCGTACCCGCTCTGGGAATTTTAGGATTGATCGTTATGGCAATCAAGTCGGCCTGGGTTACAAAACAAGATGCCGGCGACAAAAACATGCAGGAACTGGCCGGTTACATTGCCGATGGCGCAATGGCCTTCCTCAAAGCAGAATGGAAAGTGTTAAGCATTTTCGTGGTGTTCGCCGCGGCCCTGCTGGCCTATTCCGGAACCATTCACACGGTGAATGGAAAGGAAATTCATTCCAGCTGGATCATCTCCATTGCATTCGTTATCGGTGCCGTTTTTTCTGCAACTGCAGGTTACATCGGAATGAAAGTCGCTACAAAAGCAAACGTCCGTACCACGCAGGCTGCACGTACAAGCCTTAAGCAGGCACTGAAAGTTTCATTCACTGGTGGAACAGTGATGGGCCTTGGTGTAGCAGGTCTTGCCGTGCTGGGACTCGGTGGATTATTCATCACCTTCCTTGCCATTTTTGCTGACCTCGGCGCCAACACAGTAAAAACCGCTGTTGAAGTTTTAACCGGTTTTTCACTGGGTGCAGAATCCATTGCATTGTTCGCACGTGTAGGTGGCGGTATTTATACCAAAGCTGCTGACGTAGGCGCGGATCTCGTTGGAAAAGTAGAAGCAGGAATTCCTGAAGACGACGTTCGTAACCCTGCAACTATCGCCGATAACGTGGGTGATAACGTAGGTGACGTTGCCGGTATGGGCGCTGACTTGTTCGGTTCTTACGTTGCAACAATTCTCGCAACAATGGTCCTGGGCCAGGAAATTGTTCTCACGGATAATTTCGGTGGCATGTCCCCGATCTTATTGCCAATGGTTATTTGCGGATTAGGAATCGTATTCTCGATTGTGGGAACATGGTTTGTTACCATTAAAGACGACAAGTCGAGCGTTCAGAACGCATTGAACCTGGGCAACTGGGCTTCCATGCTGCTCACCGTAATCGCTTCTTACTTCATCGTGATGTGGATGCTGCCTGCAGGTGACATTCATTTGCGCACAACCACGTTCACCAAAATGGGCGTGTTCATGGCCATTGTTGTTGGAACCATTGTTGGCGCCATCATGAGCATCGTTACTGAGTATTACACTGCGATGGGCAAGAAACCGGTTCTGTCAATCATTCAACAATCCTCTACAGGTCACGCTACGAATATCATCGCAGGATTATCTGTCGGGATGAAATCAACAGTGATCCCGATCCTGACATTGGCTGGTGGTATCGTTGCATCTTATTATTGTGCCGGTTTGTATGGAGTTGCAATCGCCGCAGCCGGTATGATGGCCACAACAGCTATGCAATTGGCTATCGATGCCTTCGGTCCGATCGCAGATAACGCAGGTGGTATTGCTGAAATGAGCCAGCTTCCTCCGGAAGTGCGTGAACGTACAGATAACCTGGATGCAGTAGGAAATACTACAGCAGCAACCGGAAAAGGATTTGCAATTGCATCAGCAGCCCTGACTTCACTGGCGTTGTTCGCAGCGTTCGTAGGTATTGCAGGAATTGACGCCATCGACATTTACAAAGCGCCCGTACTTGCAGGATTGTTTGTAGGTGGAATGATCCCATTCATCTTCTCTGCACTATGTATCCAGGCTGTTGGTAAAGCCGCAATGGACATGGTGAACGAAGTACGTCGCCAGTTCCGCGAGATTCCGGGCATCATGGAATACAAAGCAAAACCGGAATACGAAAAATGCGTTGCCATTTCTACAAAAGCTTCCATCCGTGAAATGATGATGCCGGGTGCAATCGCACTGATCACACCGGTGATCGTTGGTTTCACCATGGGACCTGAGGTACTCGGCGGATTACTGGCCGGTGTTACGGTGTCAGGCGTGTTGATGGGGATCTTCCAGTCGAACGCAGGTGGTGCATGGGACAATGCAAAGAAATCATTCGAGAAAGGCGTAATGATCAACGGCGAAATGTTCTACAAAAAATCAGAGCCGCACAAAGCATCCGTTACCGGTGATACCGTTGGCGATCCGTTCAAAGACACCTCCGGCCCATCGATGAATATTCTTATCAAGCTGATGTCAATCGTTTCATTGGTTATCGCTCCTTACATTGTTGGTATTACTGGTTTTGGCAGCACAACTTCTGCTTCGAACTGCGACATGAAGAATGGCGTTGAATGCGTGAAAGGCGATAACGCGGCTTGCTGCAAAGACAAGAAAACCTGCGACATGACTGAATGCATGCACATGACGAAAGAAGAATGTGCGAAGCAATGTGATGTAAAAGGATGCACTGCAGAACAAAAAGCAGAATGCGTTTCGCACGCTGGTGTTTGCACCATGAAAGCAGACGGAACCTGCGAAGGCAAATGCAAAACTGCTGATGCATCTGCACACGGTTGCGGCGATCACGGTCATTAATCACAAATTGTAATTCATAAAAATCCCGTTTCAGCAATGAGGCGGGATTTTTTTGTGATTTGTATTTCGTGATCAACGCCACCGGGTACGCCGTATACGCTCTGCACATCTACGATCGCTGGGGCGCAGAAATATTTGTTTCAGATTCTCCGGGTGATTCGTGGAACGGACGTTTGCGCAATACCGGCAACGAATGCGCAGACGATACGTACTATTACATTTTGCATCTCACGGATCACGCGCACGAAACTACGTACAATGGTTTTCTTACGCTGGTGAGGTAAAGAGCGCTGCTCCGATCCTAGGCTCAGCTTGACTGTTAGGAATTGGAAAACCGCTGAAGCGGTTGAATAATTAATCGCTATACTGCGGGTTTGCCAAACGGTTTCAACCGTTTTCCATTCCAGCGATTAAAACGAAAAACTCACTTGGTTATTCTAAGTGGAATTCAAATAAAAATCTATGAAAACAACCATACAACACCTAACGTGAAAATAGCGATCACCAACACCGGCATGACTATAGCAAGGAACCGCACACGATTAAACAGAGGAAAGTTGTAACGAAAAATAATACCGAGGTATAGTGGATACAAGACACACACAAAGGCGACAATCTGAATCAGCGCTCCACTGTTACGCGCAGTTACTGCGAACAATGCATAAAGCAGTGCAAAGGGATAAACAAAAACAGGTAAAAAAGTGAAGTAGTTATAGACTTCAAACCACCGGGGAATATGATTCTCAACAACAATTTTCCGGATATATGGAATCATTGCCGCATAAGAGGCTTAAAACAGTCCGTTTATATTCGCATCAATCTTTGTAATGATTTGCCCCAAATGTTCCTGGTTCTCGTGGAATTTATTTTCATCCACGTCAATGATCAGCAGCTTGCCGGCATCGTACGTTGAGATCCACGCTTCATAACGCTCGTTCAAACGCTTGAGGTAATCGATACGGATTGCATTTTCGTAATCGCGTCCCCGTTTCTGGATCTGCGAAACAAGTACGGGAACAGAAGCACGCAAATAAAGAATGAGGTCCGGCGGTTTTACCAGCGAATCCATCAAACGGAAAAGCGAAAAATAGTTTTCGAAATCGCGCGTGGTCATCAAACCCATCGCGTGAAGATTGGGAGCGAAAATGTGCGCGTCCTCGTAAATGGTTCTGTCCTGGATCACGTTCTTTCCTGAAGCACGTATTTCCTGTACTTGCGCAAAGCGGCTGTTCAGGAAGTAGATCTGCAGGTTGAACGACCACCGTTGCATGTCTTCGTAGAAATCGCTGAGATAGGGGTTCTCG
>DATHKF010000787.1:0-6305 GCA_035489505.1 Bacteroidia bacterium
TTCCGGTTTAAAGCCTGCACGTTTTCCTGCTTCGCGGTAGAGATCGACCTGCGGACGGAAGCGATGCGTTTCTCCACCGATGATTGCAACCATAAGCGGCAATCCGAGAGCGCCTGCACGAATGAACGATTCCGGTGTGCCGCCTACACCAATCCAAACAGGTAAAACATCCTGCATGGGTCTTGGATAGACCGGTTGGTTTTTGAGTTCGGGGCGGAACTTGCCTGACCAGGTTACAAATTCGTTGGCGCGTATTTTCAGAAGCAAGTCAAGTTTTTCAGCAAACAACTCATCGTAATCGTCGAGGTTGTAACCGAACAATGGAAAAGCCTCGATGAACGAACCGCGTCCGGCAACCATTTCTGCGCGTCCACCGGAAATGAGGTCGAGCGTTGCAAAATTCTGAAATACGCGTACCGGATCAGCAGCGCTGAGTACAGTAACCGCGCTGGTGAGGCGGATATTTTTTGTGCGTGCTGCCGCTGCCGCCAGGATAAGTGTGGGGGCAGAGTCGAGAAATCCTTTGCGGTGATGTTCGCCAATTCCGAACACATCAAGACCCGAGCGGTCTGCGTGTTCAATTCTTTCCAGCAATTGAGCCAGCGCATCCGCATCGTTTATGGTTTTCTTACTGTTGCCACTCATCATGGCTGCAAAGCTGTCGATTCCGATTTCCATAGTGTTTCTTTTAATGAACAGGACAAAGTTCCGGTAATACGGGGAGTTTTTGCGTTGATAAATGGTAGAAAAAAGGGTTGATAAATGTCAACGGATTCCACGGCGGATTGTGTTATGATTCCTGTGTTGCTTAATAGGAACGCGGACCCTTTGCTACGCTCAGGGCGCGGATTGAAAAGGATTTCCGCGGATGATCGCTTCGCGATCGGTAAAATGGAATGGGCTGTTGTGGCGCCTCTGGCGCGAGGCCACAGATTCGCAGATTGCGCAGATTTTTAAAAAATAAAATTATTGATTTCTAATTATTTAATCTGCGTAATCTGCGAATCTGTGGCAGGACGCCGAAGGCGTAGGAAGCGGTTATCCTTTGGCTATATGTTTGCGTATCCGGCTCAGGGTTTCTTTCGTAATCCCGAGATACGAAGCAATGATGTGCTGCGGAAAGCGTAGCAGAAGCTCGGGATAGGATTTTGCAAATTCCTCGTAACGTTTCTCCGCCGAAAAACTGATCGAGGCGTTCAATCTTTTTTGCAGGGCAATGGAGTGGCCTTCGTCCATCTTGCGCGTCATTTCCGAGATGGCGGGAATGGAACTAAGCATGTTCATGTCGGCGCGTGTGACCACCAACAAATCGGTGTCTTCCCAGGCATCGATGTTGTAAATCGATGGAGTGAGCATGATGTAACTTTCGCGATCTGACACCCACCAGTTTTCGATCGACAAACGAACGATGTGTTCTGCGCCTTTGTCATCCACGCTGTATTGGCGCATGGCGCCTTTCACCACAAACCCGGAGTATTTGCATACTTCACCGGCCTGCAAAAAGTATTGCTTCTTTCGGATTTTTTTTGGGACAAACCTATTTTTTATCAACTCCACATCGGAAGAAGTGAGTGGAGTAGTGGAGTAGCTGCTGATGTATTTGAGCAGGGAGTCGTGCATGGACTTTAAAGATAATACTCTTCCCGTTGCCTACACGTTTTTGGACAATCGCGCGATGGCATCCGTTACCGACGCAACAAAATTGATTTGTCCCATTTTATTGCTTTCAAATATAAAATCAGAAATGCTTTTACCCGGATACTTGCTGAAGTCGCCAACGATGGCCAGACGCACCCGGTAAGTCGAAAATTTCTGCAGGACCTCTCCGGCGATTCCAGTTTTCAGATCAAAGAAATCGGGCGCAATGTTTTTTTCGTGAATGATGATCCGGTCAAAATCCTGGTAATATAAATTCCCCAGCAAGTCCAGGCCATCCTGCGCGTTGCTAATGATTTTGCTGTCCGAAACAACTTCGGCTATACGGATGTCATTGACCAGGTGTGTTTCAATTTCCATTTCTCGTTTTTCGGGTTTAGTCCCGCTTACTTATTTAAGCAACTATTCTTTCAAGTGACTGCAATGTAAATAACCACGGCGGTGAATTGCCTCAGGATTGTTTTATTTTTTTACCCCAGTGATCTCTGTGGTTATTTTTTTTCAATCGTACAGCGATTCGCCGTGTCTCCGTGGTTATCTTTTCAATGTATAACAAGTGTCGCTGCTTGTTCTGATGGAATACTTCCTCACTTGATTGCAGCCACAAGTTCCACAAATTCTTTCCGGTAACCGAAAGGATCGTAGCCTAAAGAAGTTTCGGCCAGCCCGAGCACCATTTAAGTGGAAAGGTCGCCTTTGTACTCCGATTCTTTCATTGCAGCGTTAAGACCCTTCACCCCGCGCTGGCATCGTATTTGCGCAATTCCTTTGAAAAAAACACACCATCATGGCTACCAAAAAATCAAAATCCACAAGTAAGTATGCAAAAGCGAAAATGAACCCTGTTGTTCATTTTGAATTCCCGATGGAAGATCCCAAACGTATTTCAACGTTTTACGAAAAAGCCTTCGGTTGGAAAACGATGAATACCGGTGAAGAACACGGCGGTTATATCATCGCGCACACCGGCGAAACCTCGAAGACCGGGATGATCAAAGAAAAAGGAATCATCAACGGTGGCTTCTACGCGAAGGATAAAAAAAAACCGGCGCAGTATCCATCCGTGGTAATCGCAGTGTACGACATCGGCAAGGCGATGAAGAAAATCGAGAAGGCTGGGGGGAAAATACTGGGCAAACCTGTGGAAGTTCCGGGATATGGGACGTATGTTTCTTTCTACGACACGGAAGGAAATCGCGTGGCTGTCATGGAGCCGACTGAGGACTGGAAGGAGAAGACGAAGTAGTGTCTCCCTTCAAACCATGTAACCTATGTAATTATGTGTTTTTTTCAAAATGGACCACATAGGAACATAGAAAACATAGGCATAGGAAAGGACTTGGGGCACAATAGATCATTACTAACGATCACTGTGTGATCTTCGATCGTCGCAGACGATCACTATGTGCGCTTATGCAACCTGCCCCCACAAACTATGTAACCTATGTAATCTCTGTGGTTTTTTATTTCCAAAATGGCTCCAGGAAATGGATAGCCTTGGGCTGATCAACCGGGAAACCAAACTAAAATCCCACTTCTAAACTATTCGAATTTTAAGTATCCGTCCGGGGACTTTGCAGAAAACGCAAATTCTTCAGGGTCGTGCTTCGCTGTTTGAATTTCATTCGCGAAATGCGCAACAATCGTAAATACTGATCCGGAACTCCGTTTCCTCTGCTGTTTCTGTCCCGGTAATTTGGCAGAAAAATCAGAAGAAATGAAAAAGCTCATCTTCCCGGCCTTGTTAAGCATCCTTTTGTTGACGTCGTGTTCACAGGCGCTGTATAAGTCGAAGTACGATTGGGTGAAAGTTGATCCGGCGCCCAAACAAATGAAGAACGATTCCCTGCGCGATCCACCGCGGCGGACAAAATCTGCGCCGGCGCGTCCTGTCGAAATTGCGAAGAGCGCCATCACTGAGTTTATTGAAACAGTAAAGGATACAACCACACCTGCGCCGGGTAGCCATCCGGATGCTCCTGCGGTAATTGGTGTATCCGAAAAAAAATCTGCGCCGGATAAGATTTCCGATGAAGAAGAAACTGTGGGAAATGCCGTGACCGGGAAAGGTTCAGCAGCTCCAAACCAGGAAAGCGGCGTTGGACAACATGCCGGTAGCGATCATAAACATGCAGCGCGTAAAACAACTAGCGATTTAACCGGAGAGGAGTGGGGTTACATCGGCGCGGGTGCAGGCGTGCTCGTCCTTCTTTTGCTGATGGCGATTTTCGGTGCGGCACCGGTCATCGCGGCAATTGTCATTATCGTGGAAATATTCCTGGCCGTTATGTCAATCGTTGCCATTGGATTGATGATCTACGGGATATTCTGGTTCTTCGGACATTTCATTTTCATGTTTGACAACTGATCGAAGCATGGAATTTCCCTTTCAGGTTTTCCGGTGGTGTCGCCGTGTCAAAAAGCAAAGTGAGACACTACCGGTTTTCCCGTGAAGTATGTAATCCTTCAAGTTTCCGGAAAATCTTCCCCGCACATTTTTCAAACGCAACGGAATTTTTACCCAGCTGATCCTGTATCACAATTTTCAATTCGTTCTTCAGTTCCGGATGTTTATCCGAAAGTTTGTCCAATGCGAGCAACGCATAGTTCTTCGTTGAAACGATCACTTTCGCGTCGAGCACCCATTTGAACATTTCATCAATGGCTTCACCTTGAATTTTCTTCGGTATTCCGGCCAGCCAAAACATTTTAGCCAGGCTCCGGTTGAAATTGATGATCCGCACATCGTGACGTTTCGAATAAAAATACCCGACAGCAGGAGCAACAATTTCCGGAGCTGATTCGCAAAGACCTCCGACCATCCAGATGAACGGTGTGGCCACGGTCTGCCCGCCGGTAACCACATGCGCAACATCCATCAACGGAATTTTGTTTTTAATGATGTACTGCGCCCAGCGTTTCAGGTTGACTTCGGTGCGATCCGCCAGCAAGGATGCGGCCAGTTGCTCGGCCAGCGGCATCTTTTTTTTGTTCCTGGATGCACTCATTACTTCTTCGTGATCTTTGAAATTGTTTTCAGTTCAAGCAGCGCACGAAAGTCTTTGTGTATGGGTTTGGTGTCGTGCATCGTGCAGTAAAGATAAACGGGCCGAATGATCTGCAAAAGAAGAATAGTTGTTGTCCTTTTGTACTATTCAGCCGCCGATTTCGCTGATTACGCAGATGTGTTGTTTACCCATAATTTTAAAATGATTTAATGCGCGCAGCGCATTGATTCCAACCAATCTGATAATCAATTAAAATTTTAGAGTGCGTACATTTAATCTGCGGCATCAGCGAAATCTGTCCGAAGGACTCCTTCGGAGCGGCAAAGAATGAGCACTGCGCGTTCTATTAACGCCACCCTGAATTACTGTTGCGTAATATCACGTATCGTACCTCGACTCAAAACCGGCTCTCCGTTTTTCCGGAACCAGTATTCATATCCGGGGAGAATGGAATATGAAAATACGGAAATGCGTTTAATTAATTCGTTTCAAACAATTGGCGACGGTATTGGATCAGTTTGAAATCATTTATCGCTGGAATGGAAAACGGTTGAAACCGTTCCGCAACTGTACTATGTCCATTGCCGGGGGCTTAAGTCCCGGCAATGGACATCCCAAGGACGCTCAACCGCTTCAGCGGTTTTCATAAGCAGCGCGACCAAACTGAGTTACTACTCCATTGCCGGTATATAAAAAGAGCCGTGCATTCCTGCACGACTCTTCCAATTTTTATTGCCTTGTTCTTCCGTTGATCAACGATCAGATGCTCCTCACCGCACGCACCCTGCCCTCGCTGTACTTCATACTGGTTGGTGCGCCCCACGTGTTATCGAGGAAGTTTAGAAAATTATATCTGAAGCCCGTGCCATAGGGCACAACGCGCCAGTAGTACGCATTACTGAAACCGCCGATCTCCACGCGCTGAGCATACATGATGTCCAATTCTTCCGTGGTGGGTATGCGCCATCCTGTACCCAGCCTCGTGCAGGCTCCCTGTGCCACCGCAAGGTTCATGGTACCCGGAAAATCAAACTGGGCAATTTCCAGGTTTCCAATTTTCGTGGTTGTGCCAATGATGGAATCCCTGAAATGGTTGGGGATGACTTTCACCACGGGAATTGTTGCTTCACCTTCAATACAGCGAACGGAAAATCCCATCGTTTTGCTCTTGTACTGAACCGACAGTAAATCAAGGCCCCGGGTAAGAGAGACACAAACTCCCTCAGTAGCCGTGGCTCCCGACGAACACCACCAGTTGCCGAATGAACCCATGCCGAAGAATCCAATGACATCACCACGTTCTCCACCGGGAAGTCCGGAAAATCCGCTGGTGTTTGTTCCTCCTTCATCTTTCCATCCGGTGGCACTTTTCATTTTCTTACCGGCCTTCTTATCACCGAGGAAATCATTTAAGGTTTCCCATTCTGCAACGGTGGGTATGTGCCATCCTGCCGGCGCCAGGCCTCGCGGATCAATTACTGCATACCAATTGTACAACTTGCAGTACGTGGTTACTTCTCCCGTCTCCGTTTTATAGTAACACCAGGCGGGTTCCTGGAACATGCTGGCTAATTTCCATTCAGCATCTGTTTGTGCCCGCTGTATGGAATCGCCGTTGCGGAATGCGGCAACATCCAGGTT
>DATHKF010000788.1:0-2405 GCA_035489505.1 Bacteroidia bacterium
AACAGCCATGAGCATTGGCCGTGGTACCGATTTTCCATACCAGGTAGTTGGTCACCCGAAACTGAAAAATGCAGCATTCACTTTTACTCCTTCACCGCATCCCGGAGCGAAAACGCCTTTGTACAACGGACAGGTTTGTTACGGTCACGACCTGCACGAATTTGCGAATCTTTATATCCGCGATTACAAAGGCATTTACCTGTTCTGGATCATGGGATGTTACAAAGACATGCCGGAGAAGGATGCATTCTTCAATGCGTATTTCGAAAAGCTGGCGGGCACTGCAACGTTGAAACAACAGATCATCGCAGGGAAACCCGAAGAGCAGATCCGCGCAAGCTGGGTTCCGGCTATTGTGAAGTTTAAGCTGATGCGGAAGAAGTACATCCTCTATGAGGATTTCGAATAGCCGCAAAGATCGCTAAGCAAACCGCAAAGCAACCGATGGCTGATACGATCACCTAACACCCTTTGCGTTTTTTTCTTTGCGTACTCTGCGGCTTTGCGTCTATGGCATTACTTTACCATCTTACCAACGTCTTAAACACCTGGAAAAAGAATATCTTAGACCTTCATTTGTTCCCTATGAAAAATTTTCTACTCGTTACGCTGCTCAGTATTCCGCTGTTCGCCAATTCGCAAACCTGGGCAACGGATGTAGCTCCAATCCTGTACGACAACTGCACAAAGTGTCACAATCCGACCGGGATCGCTCCGTTTTCACTGCTCACTTATAACGATGCTGCCAACGAAGCGACCGACATCAAAAATTCAGTAACCACAGGTACAATGCCGCCATGGCCGCCCGATACGGCGTACACCCGGTTTATGCACGAGCGCGTTTTAACTCCAACCGAAATACAAACCATTTCAGATTGGGTCGATAACGGGATTCAACCCGGGACTCTTTCGCAGGCACCTGCGCCACCTGTTTACACGGGTGTTGCCGAGATTCAGAATCCTGATCTGAGTGTGCAGATTCCAACGTTCACGGTGAATGCCGCGTGGGATTTGTACCGTTGTTTCGTTATTCCAAGCGGCCTCACGTCAGACACGTACATCACCAAGGTGGAAGTTCTTCCCGGTAACAGAAGTATTGTGCATCACGTGCTCATTTTCCAGGATGTACAAAATACCTGTGTGGCACTCGACAATGCTGATCCGGGTCCGGGTTACACGTGGACAGGTGGCGGCATTGGATCGAATACTGCAACCGGAATTGCCGGATGGGTTCCGGGACAAGGTGTGTATGAATTGCCTCCGAATTTTGGCATCAGGATTTTTACCGGATCAAACATCATTGTCCAGGTGCATTACCCGGGCGGAACATTCGGACAAATTGATTCTACCCAGGTGCGCTTCACTTTTTCGAGCGGGGTAACGCGCGAAGTAACCTTGCAGCCGGTGATCAATCACGGGTCTTCACTCGTAAACGGGCCGTTGTTTATTCCGGCGAATACAACGCAGACATTTTACGCGCAGGAAACAGCTTCGCTGAACGCGAGCCTGATTACCGTTGCGCCGCACATGCACCTGATCGGTCAGCAGATTTCCAGTTTTGCGATCGATCCGTTGGGCGATACCATTCCGCTGATCAGTATTCCCGACTGGTCATTCCATTGGCAGGGCTCGTATCATTACCGGCAACCGGTTCACGTTCCGTTTGGCAGTGTGATTTATGCGGAAGCGTTTTACGACAACACGCCAAACAACCCGGATAATCCCAATGATCCGCCGGAAGACGTTTCCGAAGGAGAATCCACGACCGATGAAATGTTTATCATTTACTTCGCGTACGTTTCGTACTTGCCGGGCGATGAGAACATCATTATCGATTCAAGCATTCTTTCAAGCCAGCTGGAAATTTATCCTTCGGTTGTAAAAACACCGCAGTTGTATGATCCGTTCCCGGTTCCCGCAATGGGAAATGATCTTACGATCAGTTATTTTCTTCCTGCAGCAGGAGAAACTACATTGGAACTGGTAGACGCGAACGGAAAAGTTGTTCGTGTGATTCAGAATTCACGTGCAGGCGCAGGATTCAATACAGCCGCGATGTCAACGCAGGATCTTGCAGCCGGAACTTACGTGTTGCGTTTGACGAGTGGGGGTGTGAGCAAAACGAAAACGATCGTGTTGTAAAATACCGCGCGACTTCGGATACCGGATTTAAATCCTCAGGGCAGGCTCCGGTACGCCGCACACGGCGAAATCGCTCCACGATTTGTGCTTCTTAATGGTACACGGAATACACCGAAGTCACAGAATTTCACGGAAGCAATACGCACACGCTCCGTGTGATTCCGTGAATTTTGTGCTTTCCGTGTACCATTCAGACGCACAAAAAAGCCTGTCCCTTTCGAGACAGGCTTTCACATTAAATATAGCTGAAAGTAACTGCTGAA
>DATHKF010000789.1:0-3004 GCA_035489505.1 Bacteroidia bacterium
GTTTCAGGGGGCAGGAATTCAGGAGGCAGGAGTGGCAGTTCGTGTAACCAGAGGCTTTTTCAGACGCCATTAAAAAAGACATTTGTTGTGTGAACAGCGCCCTGCCTCCTGCGCTCCTGAAATCCTGCCTTCCTGCCCCCCTGCTTCCTATCCACAAAACACTCCAATTTCTTACACCCGAAAGCACTTGACCCCAAGTGGATTTTATTCCGCACCCATTCGGAGGAGATTTGTTCCAGACAAGACAAAACAACCTCCAGATGAAACTCAATCTCTACACCGCTCCAGTACGTTCTTCAAAGAACCTGATCATTGGCATCCTTTCCCTTGCAGCCGTGCTTTTTGCGCAGCCTGTACAATCGAAAACCCGCCTGTATCCATTCCTTTCCGAAGTGGGTGTATATTCAGGCATCAGCGGCAATAATTTTGGTATCCGTCTGGTACCGTACGTTTCTTTGAAAATTGTGAAACGCGTACACCTTATTGGTGGCCCGATCCTTACTATGAACGGGAAAATGTATGGATTGCACAGTGAAGTCCGTGTGACCACCATGAGTTACTATTCATCGACCTCCGGGCGGAATACCGTTTATTTCAACGTGGGTTACGATCACTTTACAGATGCGCGTTTAACAGAAACGGCATGTGCCATTGAGCAATCGCTTCAGCCAACGGATAGAAACGCTTCAGCCAACTTTTCTTCTATGCGCTTGAGTGGCTGGCAGGCTTCTGCAGGGTTTGGCGTGGGTCACCAGTTCTTTGAGCACGTTGTACTTCACGGTGGACTTAGTGTTGCTTACCACGAAATACAGCCACTCGACGGAAGCTGCATTTCTATGGAACGTGCAAAGGGTACTTCGCTTATGTTGCGACTGGGAATCAGCTGGAAATTCGGAACAAGCCTGGCGCGTCTATAAACGCGGTCCAAAGGACTCCTTTGGAGCGCGCACGTTTTTAAAACCACATTAGCTACATAGATTACATCGGTCATCGGGGCAGTAAAAACGAAGTGCACATATGGAGCCTCCTTATGTGCACTTCGTTAATTCTATCCCTATGTATTCTATGTCACTAATGTGGTTAAACGAAGCCCGCTCATAATTTACCAATAGCCACGAGTTGTTCGTCGCTTATCGAGAGGAACGACAACGTACTGAACTGGTCTTTACTTGCAGTAGCGAAAGCAGTGTATTCCTCTTTGATCTTCACTCCCTTGCCCGAAGTCATATTGGCAATACCGGTTTTCAGAAATTTCAGGAGCTGAACAGAACCGTTGTATTTAACCATAAATTCATCCGGGTTGAATTTCCTGCTCAATGAACGAATGACGTTTTCTGTCAGTTCAGTTTTTCCCGCCAGCAGGTAATTCAGGGCAAGAAACAGTTTCGCCTGGATCTCCACCAAAGCCGATTTCTTGTAATTCACTTCGCCCAGGAGCAAATCAATTTCCGTGGCCGCCTTGGAATATTCTTTCCGGGTAAATAAGCTATACGCTTTGTACATCCGGAAGAAATAAATATCCGTTTCAATTTCCGGCTCCAGCATCGGGTACACTTTGTCAAATATTTCGCCCAATGTATCGCCGGGCTTTTCCATCTGCAGGTTACGCTCTGCAACGGAAATCAGGAATTTGTATACCGGCAACGTGTGTGAAAGACACAGGAGCTCAAACAGGTTTCCGCGGAGGTATTCGTACGAGGCCTGGCTGTTTTTATGCAACCCGAGTTTGTGGTGGTATTCAAACGACAGGAAATGATAAAGCGACTGCATGTGAATGTAGAACTTGTCGCCGGGATATTCGCTCAGCGTTTGCTGCATGCGTGCGAGAACCTGCTCCACGCTGTCTTCGGAGTCGTGTATGTAGTGCTTGGTATGTACAAAAATACCATACGCGGCTTCGCAGGTGTGTTTGATAAATGCGAGGCGGTGCGATTCGTACAGGTTAGAAAGGTTACGTATTTCACGCAGGAGTAATTTCAACACATCGGGATGCGCGGGATCTCCTGTGAGCAGGTACTGGCCCAGTTCAATGTTGTAACGCAGCAGCACTTCATCGGCCTTATCGAGCGCCAGCATGTAAGCCACATTTTTATTGTAACGCTGCTGGTAGTCGTAGTATTTTTTTGAACTGAGGTGAAGTTTTTTCAGCGCGTTATATACCACAACAAGTTCCGCCGGCATGTCGTGTTTTTTCAGTTCCTGTTCGAGAAACAGCAGGAGCATGATGGAGGTAGCGCGGGGGCTGTTATAGATCAGTGTCGGAACGGAAGACGTAAGTTTCAAAAGTTCCGCGCGGTTATCCTGCGTGGTTTTGAAAAGAAATTCCTGGATACGGTCCTGTAACCGCGACTTGAGTGTATAGAACGAACTGTTGGAAAGTTCAAGCGCATCGCGCATAGCATCTTCATCACCGTTCTCGCGATAGAGCGTCAACAGCTTTCCGAATTTATCGGCTTTGTTCTGCTGAAAGGATTCCTGCAACGCGGCGAATTTCTCTTCGTCTAATTGCTGCACAACCTTTTCTAACATGGGGTTAAGGGTTTGGTGGCGATTAAAAGTAACGAGATTAATTCATGTCAAGGTAGAAAATTGTGGGGAAAGTGGTTGGGATTTGTGCTGCTTAATAGGAACGCGGACCCTGCGCGGAGTTTGTCATGAGCTTGTCGAATGGCTTAGGGCGCGGATTGAAAAGGATTTACGCGGATGATCGCTGCGCGATTTGTGTTGATTTGAAATCACCGCGGAGGCGCTGAGACGCGGAGCACATTGCTTGTGAGCCTGCTATGATCGCGGAGGCACTACCCTGCGGTCATTGCAACCTTTTCAAGTCCTGATCTCTGCGCCTCAGCGTCTCTGCGGTGAAATTTTATCAATCATCAACAAGAAATACAATTGAGGTAAAATTCAAAATTGACCCGCTGCGCGATTTGTGTTGATTTGAAATCACCGCGGAGGCGCTGAGACGCGGAGCACATTGCTTGTGAGCCTGCTATGATCGCGTAGG
>DATHKF010000790.1:0-2978 GCA_035489505.1 Bacteroidia bacterium
GGAACACCAATCATTCCGCAGCCACAGGTTGCAATCATGGCTGCCGGAGCGATCCGGAAAAAACCAGCGGTGATTGAAACTCCGCAGGGCGATACAATTGGTATCCGCCAGATGATGTTTCTTTCGCATGCTTATGATCACCGTGTTGTTGACGGCGCACTTGGCGGAATGTTTGTCCGGAGAGTGGCCGATTATCTTGAACAGTGGGACGTGAACCGGGAAATCTGATTAAGAGAATACTTTGTCACGGTGAATGCACCGCTGATTTTCAATAACAATTCCCCTATTAAAGGACTTATGAAAAAGATCCTCAGTTTTTTCATCATTGCTTCTGTGTTCCTCGTTGCAGGAGCATTCGTTTTGAAAAAAGGGCCAGCCCTGAGCCCGTCGAAGGGACCTAAACAGAAAATTGCACAGGGAGATGTATTCTTCGCTGTCGACGATTACGGCGCAGCTTTGCCCCTGTACCTCGAAGCAAACAAGATGGATCCATCGAACGCGAACGTAAGTTTCAAGATCGGTGTGTGCTACCTCAACATGCCCGGGAAAAAGGCATGGGCGTACCCGTATCTCGTTGCAGCTTCACAGAATATATCCGAGAAGTATAAGCCCAACAGCACCAAAGAAAAACATGCACCTATCGATACGTGGTTTTACTTCGGGCAGGCACAACACCTGAAAAACAATTTCGACTCTGCAATTATCTGCTTTGATCTCTACCTCGCTCACGTAGCACCGGAAGACACCAAAACGCAGGATGATATTGCCCTGCGCAAAACATGGTGCACGAATGGAAAAGCGCTCGTAGAGAATCCGGTTCCGATCAAAGTAGAAAACCTTGGATCAAACATCAACACAGAATTCCCGGAATATTCCCCGGTAATTTCAGCCGATCAGCGCATGATGATCTTCACCACACGCCGCCCTGAAAATACCGGTGGCAAAGTAGATTCGCGCGACCAGATGTACTTCGAGGACATTTATTATTCTACCATGAATGATTCCGGTGAATGGTCGAAAGCCATTCCGATGGGACAGAATATCAATACAGCAGGACACGAAGCAACCATTGGTATGAGCGCCGACGGACAACAGCTCCTCATTTACAAAGACGACCAGGGCGACGGCAATATTTACCTCAGTTACCAGCAGGGAAATGCCTGGGGAACGCCGGCAAAATTGACTGAGAATATCAATTCCAAAAACTGGGAACCTTCGGCAACAATTACACCGGATGGAGCCACGCTTTATTTCAGCAGTAACATGCCCGGCGGTTTAGGCGGAACAGATATTTACAAAAGCGTGCGTTTGCCCAATGGCGACTGGTCGAAACCAACAAACGTGGGTGCACCCATCAATTCGAAATACGATGAAGATGCGCCTTCCATTCTTGCTGATGGCCGCACGTTGTATTATGCATCGAACGGCATTTTGTCCATGGGTGGATTTGATATCCTAACGAGTTCCCTGAACGACGATATGGGCTGGGGAGCGCCAAGCAACATCGGTTACCCGGTAAACAGCAGCGACGACGATATTTTCTTCGCACCAACGCCGGATAATACACACGCGTATTACTCTTCTGCGAGCAGCGAAAACGGTATGGGCGAAAAAGACATTTGCCTGCTCACTTTCCCGGGTAAAGAAGAAAATCCGCTTACGGTATTGACCGGCGAGATCACAAGCATTTATGGCGGTGTTCCTCCGGGAACGATCATCACCGTAACGGACGTTGAAACCGGCGAGATGATGGGACAATACACGCCAAACAGCGCAACCGGTAAATACGTGATCATTCTCCCTCCGGGAAGAAACTACAACATCACGTACGAAGCGGTTGACTATCTCTACCAGTCCGACAACGTGAATATTTCCGACACATCGGCGTACCAGGTACTGGATCGCCCGGTGGAACTGGAGCCGTTGAAAGTTGGACAGAAAATCGTGGTGCGGAATATCTTCTTCGCATCCGGAAAATCGGAACTCGCACCGGAATCAAAAGCGGAATTGGAAAAGCTGGTTACACTCATGACCAATTTCCCGAAACTGATTTTGGAAATTGCCGGTCATACCGATGCAGCGGGCGGCGACGATCTCAACCAGAGATTATCTGAGCAGCGTGCGCAGTCGGTAGCCAATTATCTCATCGAACGCGGCATCGATAAATCACGTTTGCGTACAACCGGCTTCGGCGAAAAACAGCCAATCGCGCAGAACTACAACAAAGACGGCACTCCAAACCGTGCCGGAATGGCCCTGAACCGCCGTTTCGAGTTCACCGTACTCAGCGTCGACGGACTGATTAAGGACGTGGTAGCGCCGATTGAGGTACCGGAAGGACTCAAGAACAAGTAGTGCGCAGTAAAAAACAGTAGGCAGTGCGCAGTAAAATCAGTGCGCGGTAAGTAGTCCGTCTTAGAGCGACTACGCACTGCGTACTGTTAAACTGCGCACTACGAGAGCCTTCCTGTTCCATATTTCGGATTTATTCGTAACTTCTCCACGTTCTAAACACCCCCTGTCATGAACTACAGTGCAACTCCTTTCCGGATTTTGCTGGTCTTTGTACTGGCCTTTCCGGTATCTGCCTTTGCGGGTTTCTCAAAAAACATGAGCGACAAACGCAAAATGAAAACGGCAGAAACCTATTTCACCTACGCCGATTTCGAAGCTGCGTTACCGCTGTATCTCGAGATGCTGCAGTCTTCCCCGGAAAACTGGAAGCTGAACTACCGCGCAGGAATTTGTTATTACTATTCTACAACATCGCGTCCGCGCAGTGTTCCGTTTCTCGCGAAAGCGGTAAACAACAGCACGAGCGACACACTTCCCGATTTGCTTTTTCATGCAGGGCTCGCTCATTTGTGTGTAAACGATTTCGACAATGCCGAGCGTTGTTTACTCGCTTTCAAAAAGAAAGCCGGCCGTAAGTACAAAGATCCTCTGCTCGATCAGCTCATTGCCGGTTGCGCCACAGG
>DATHKF010000791.1:0-3725 GCA_035489505.1 Bacteroidia bacterium
CACTCTGGCCATGGATAATTACCTCCATAATATTCGGGTTGATGCACGTCATGAATGCAGAAGTTCAGAAGAATGGAATTGCGATGATGCTTCCGCAATACATTTTTCCAGGCCTCGTATTCGGTGCAATCGTTCTCATGGACGAACGTCTTGAACTTGCCATGGGCATGCATTTGGGTAATAACCTTTTCGGGGCGTTAACCATTTCAAATGCAGACTCCACGCTGCAGGCTAACACGATATGGTCGGTTGACTCTATTGTGAGTGGACCTGATATTGCTATGGGTTACATCATGCCACTCGTGGTAGTGATTGTGCTGTACAAAGTTTACAAATGGGACATCAAAAAACTTTATAAATAAAATTATGCGCAGACTATTTCTTTTCTCCCTTTGCTTCGCATTCACATTACTGAGCGCACAGCAAACCAACCAGTACCAGTTCAGTCTTGATCTCACGAAAGTGCATGAAGACAAACTCACGGTTGAACTGATCACGCCGGTGATGGCCACCGACAGCGTGGTGTACCGCATGCCTGCGATGGTTCCCGGTACTTACAAAGTCTATAATTTCGGACGGTTCATCAGCAACCTCAAAGCCACAGATAAAAATGGCAAGGCGCTGGAGATCGATACGCTCGACCGTAATTCCTGGACGATCCGCAACGCGAAAACGCTGTACAAAATTTCTTACGACGTAGAAGATACGTGGGACACCAAACAGAAATCCAACCAGGTGTTTGAGCCGGCAGGAACGAACATTGAAGATTCGAATTTCGTTCTGAACAATCACGGTTTCTTCGGCTATTTCGACAAGATGAAGCGAAACGAATATGTTGTAAACATCACACGGCCTGTCCAGATGTTTGGCTCAACCGGCCTCACCAATATCACACGGACCGGAAACACCGACACATACCGCATTCCGAATTACATGGACCTGGTAGATGGGCCCATCATGTATTGCCGTCCCGACACCACGCACCTGAACATTGGTGGAACCGACGTTCTGATCTCTGTATATTCACCCAAAGGATTGATCTCGTCGCGGTTTGTTGCCGACAGCCTGCACGGAATCCTCGAAGCGCAACGCCAGTATCTCGGCGGAACATTGCCTGTGAAAAATTATGCGTTCATTATTTACCTCACGGGAAATCCGCGCGGGTTTAATTCCGGTTCGTATGGCGCATTGGAACACTCCTACTCTTCCATGTATACGTTGATTGAACAGGACCCGGCGTTCATCGCACAAATGATCAAGGATGTTGCCGCGCACGAATTCTTTCACATCGTTACACCGCTCAACATTCACTCCGAAGAAATCGGTGATTTCGATTTCAACGATCCGCAAATGTCGCAGCACCTGTGGATGTACGAAGGGCTCACCGAATATTCCGCACACCATGTGCAGGTGAAATACGGCAACCAGTCTATGGAAGATTTTCTCGCGGTGATGAGCGAAAAAATTTCACGTTCCATGCAGTTCGACGATGAGATGTCGTTCACGGACATGAGTAAGCAGTGCCTTGGTAAAACAGAAGATGAATACCTGAATGTTTACCAGAAAGGCGCGCTCATTGCCTGCTGCCTCGATCTCAAGCTGCGTTATCTCTCGGGCGGCGCATATGGAACGCAGGAGCTCATGCGCGATCTGGCGAAGAAATACGGAAAGGACAGCTCGTTCCAGGATGATTCACTGTTCAGCAATATTGTTGCATTGACGTATCCCGAAATTGGTGTCTTCTTAAACAAGCACGTGAAAGGTGGAGAAGCACTTCCGTTTGCCGAGTGTTTTGGTTACGCAGGAATTGAATACAAGCGCAAAAAGAAACTGACCATCATGGATCCGCTCGGCGGGTTCGGGTATTACATCGACAGCAACAAACGTGTTGTGCTTTATCCCGTTCAGCCGAATCTTTTCGGAAAAAGAATGGGATACATGAAAGGTGATATCCTGGTTTCGATCAACGGGAAGAAAATCAAAGCAGCTACAGTTGCGCAACAATTGAAAGACATTGAAGCCGGACTGAAACCTGACCAGATGGTGAAGGTGAAAGTGCTGCGTAAAAACAGTTCAGGTAAATTGGTTTCACAATCCTTGTCAGAAATCATTACCCCTATAGAAAAAAACATCAGTCATTACCTGGGGCCTGTGGATAACCCAACCCCGGAACAACTGAAGATCCGTAAAGCGTGGATTAATAAGTAAAGACGTCAGACGATAGACGGGAGGCGATAGACGCACGACCATGCGCGCAGATCGGAGCATCTCCCGACTATCGCCTATCAACTACCAACTAACTATGAGCGCAGCGACGCCAACGGAAGGATTTTCATTTACCAGGTACTACTGGTGGTTCCAGGCCGGTGGGTGGTCGCTATATGTTGCGATTAATGCTTCCTTGTATTATCTCCAGGATACTTTAACCACACCGATCATTTACTGGTTGCTTATTGCGTGGCTTGCCTGCACGGGACTTACCGAACTGCTTCGCGGGACTATTCTTCGCTTTCACTGGTTGAAATTAAAAAGCATACAGGTTGTTCCCCGTTTGCTGGTGGCCGTGATGCTGCTTAGCGTTTTGATGGCGTCGTTATCTTCTCTTTACGAAATAATGATCGCTGTAAATCCGGGGGAAGTGTTTGAGCTTTCACGCTGGGTGCAAAACGTAATCAGCTACAGTCTGGCCTTTGTGATCTGGAGCGCGTTGTATTTCCTGATCAACACACTTGAAAATTTCCGGAAAGCTGAAATCGAAAATCTTCGTTGGGAAGCACTCAAGAACGAAACCGAACTGATGCGTCTCAAATCGCAGCTGAACCCGCATTTTATGTTCAATGCGATGAACGTGATCCGTGCGCTCGTAGATGAAAATCCCATCCGTTCAAAAGAAGCGATCACCCAGCTTTCCAGTTTACTGCGGAACACGTTGCAGGTTGGAAAATTTAAAGTGATTCCTTTGCAACAGGAACTGGAAGTGGTGCGCGATTATCTTTCACTCGAATCCGCACGGATGGAAGAACGTCTCCGGATCACGTGGGACATCCACCCGGAAAGCGAATCTTTTGAAGTGCCGCCGCTCATGCTGCAGACACTCGTAGAGAATTGCATCAAGCACGGCATTTCTAAAATTCCCGAAGGAGGTGACGTTATCATCAAAACGTCACGCAACGAAATGGGATTGAACATCGTACTCGAAAACAGCGGTCATTACGATTCATCGATCAAACCAGAAAGTGGTTTTGGTTTACGTAATTCACTGGAGCGACTCGATCTTTTGTATTCCGGGAAAGCTTCACTCACGTTAAAAAACTCAGACCGGAAAACGGTCATCACTGAACTATTCATTCCTAAAATGAACATCACATGAGAGCAGTAATTGCAGATGACGAACGCCTCGCACGACAGGAACTGAAGTCGATGCTGGCCACCTATCCCGGAATTGAAATTGTGGGTGAATGCGCTGATGCCAAATCGGCGATTGAAACCATCAACAGTTTGCGCCCCGACGTGGTTTTTCTCGACATCCAGATGCCCGGAAAAAACGGGTTCGACGTGCTGGAAGAAATCACGTTTGTGCCCGAAGTCATTTTCGTCACGGCGCACGACGAATTTGCACTGAAAGCATTCGAAGTAAACGCGCTGGATTACCTGCTCAAACCGGTACAGGGTGCGCGGCTTTCCGACGCCATCAAAAAAGTGAGCGAGCGTGTGCGTGAGCAACA
>DATHKF010000792.1:0-2591 GCA_035489505.1 Bacteroidia bacterium
AGATTACGAGGGAGTGATCTGGCTGGGAACTGCAAAAGGATTGCTTCAGTTGCAGGGTGGCAGCGCAATTCGTCCGCGTACAACCGACGACCGGGGAACAGAGGAGATGGTGATCTATGATGTGGATGGCGACGAAACGTACATCTACATGGCCACACAGAAAAGCGGTGTGTCGCGTTACAACCGTGCAACAGGCAATTACGAGTTCTTCAACAAATCGGAAGGGCTTGCGAGCCTGTACACGGAAGGAATTTTGTGGACCGATGAGAAATCCATGTACGTGATGACGATGATGGGACTCGATAAAGTTTCGTTCGTCAACGACACCAACCAGGTGCGTCACTTCTGGTACAGCGATGGAATTGGTACCGAAAACTTCTCCCCGGCTGCGGCCTTTTATGGCAAGGAAGGAAACCTCTGGTTTGGCAGCAGTGATGGAGTGATTATTTATTCCCCGGTTGGCGAACGCAGCAGGAGCAAACCACCTGCAGTTGAAATCAAACGAGTGTTGCTGTTTAACAATACAACGGATTGGTCAATCTATGCAGATAGTATTTTGCTGAACGGACTTCCGCATGCACCCAATTTGCCCTACGATAAAAACAGCATCTCATTTTATCTCGCAGGCATTCAATTCGGTACTGGCTCCAACGTCACGTTCGAGTACCAGCTTGCCGGTTTGTCGGATGAATGGATCGAATTGCAAGGCGCGAGTTCGGTAAGTTTTTCGAACCTGGATCCGGGTGAATACACATTTAATGTTCGTGCCCGCAACAGCAATAATCTCTGGAGCAACACGCATCCATTTCATTTCACGGTTACACCACCGTTCTGGAGAACGTGGTGGTTCTTCATTATCGTGCTCGTGGTGATGACCACGTTGAGTATGGTGATGCTTACAACGTACCGGAGCTTCCGTACGGAGTTCATACGCACACATCGTTCTTTTTACGACCACCATCTCACCACATCGCGTTTGATCCTGCTGTTTGGCGGGTCAGTGTATCCGTTGTCCGGCTTGCTCGTCAGGTTATTCGTTCCGGAACTGGAGACCGATGGACTCGTGCAGTTACTGATCGGTGCAACCATGCTCATCTTCGGTTTGGGTACGTACATCTTCGAACTGGTGCGTAAATATTCAACGACCATCGCTTACATCGGGTTCAGTATGGTTTCTGTCCACGTGTTTTATCTCACGTATATCAATCATCTCGATCCGGTGATGGTTGTTACGCTCATGGTGGTGATGAACGGCGCAGGAATGCTGCTTGATCATATCCGCGCAGTGGTCGCATACGCCATTGCCATTCTTACGGCTACAGGTTTACTCATGTTCCTCGCGGAAGGACAGACCGGCTACAATGTCTGGCTCCTGCTTCTTGCCGTTGTGATTTCACTCATCATCACGTTTGTAACTGTTGTTTCGCGACTCAATCTTTTCAACCGGTTGATTTTTGCAGACACCACGCTGAACAATTCGCGAAGCTTGGTGATTGCGGCAGACGCAACCGGGAACATTGTGTACGTGAGCCGCAGCGTGAAAGCGGTACTGGGCTACCAGCCGGAAGAAATGATTGGCGACGGCTGGTGGAAAATCCGCAGTGCTGACGAGGAAGAAAACAAGAAGATGCGCGAGAAGGTTTTGACCTTCAAAGGAACTACTGCGCCGTACATGTCTGTTGTTACTGCCAAGAATGGAACGAAAAAATGGATCCAGTGGGTGGATACAGAGCTGCCCGGAAATCTCCGCGTGGGAATTGGTATGGACGTTTCCGACCGCAAAGAAATTGAGGAACGTTACAAACACATTGTAGAAGCTGCCACAGATATTATTTACACGGCAGATTACCGCGGGAATTTTACGTTCATCAATGATGTGGTTACCAAGATTACGGGCTACAAGAGCGAAGACCTGATGGGTAAACATTTCACCGACGCCATCACTCCCGAGTGGAGAGACGAAGTCAGAAATTTTTACGCCCGCCAGTTCCGAAAGAAAACGATCAGCACGTACATGGAGTTTCCGATCATCGTAGTAGGTGGTGAAACGCGGTGGCTCGGTCAGACGGTCAGAATAATTTTTGATGAATTCCGTCCGACACTCGTCCGCGGGTTCCAGGCGATTGCGCGCGATATCACCGACAAAAAACACTACGAGGAAGAACTCGAAAAACTTTCACTCGTAGCCAGCGAAACGATCAACGCGGTATTGATCTGCGATCCCGACGGACGTATTGAGTGGGTGAATACCGGGTTCTCACGCATTACTGGTTACGACATTGAGGAAGTAAAAGGAAAACTTCCGGGCGACGTTCTTGCTGGTGACCGCACAGACCGTTCGTTGATCTCGCAGGTGCGTGAAGTGTCGGCGGCCGCTGAAGGTTTCCGGAAAGAATTCCTCGTGTATCACAAGGAGGGTTATGAAATCTGGATCGACGTGGCCAACTCGCCAATCGTGGATGAAGATGGCCGCATGTTGAAACAGATCGAAATTTTCACTGACATCACGGAGAAAAAAAGGTACGAAGTTCAGCTCAACATGTATTCGGCGCGACTCGAAACGCTGAATATGGCGAAACACGAATTGTTGA
>DATHKF010000793.1:0-5584 GCA_035489505.1 Bacteroidia bacterium
CGTGGATTCACGTGCGCGGTGGTGACGGCAGTTATTGCCAGATCGAAGACGGTGCTGGCATGTACTATTTCTCGATCCAGAAAGGAAAGATGAACAAAGCTACCGTTGATGCCAGCGGAAATGTAACCGCTGCACGGCGCATTGACCCCATTGGCGGCGAAGATTATGGATTCATCAATCCGTTTACACTCGATGCGAATAACCAGGACATCATGTACCTCGCCGGTGGAAAATACCTCTGGAGAAACGATGACCTGTCGCAAATTCCATTGAGCAACCAGTGGGATTCCATCAGCACGAACTGGGTGCAATGGGCCGATTCCGTTCCGCAGGCAAACACGTTTATCACTGCGGTACATTCCTGCAAAACACCTGCAAACCGCGTGTACTTCGGCACCGACCGCAAGAAAATTTACCGCGTGGATAACGCCAATGTAGGTACACCAACACCGGTAGACATTACGCCCACTGCGTTTCCTGCACTTGGATTTATTTCGTGCATCACCACCAATCCAAACAACGGAAATGAAGTGATGGTGTGTATGTCGAACTATTCCATTTACAGCATTTATTCTTCGGTGGATGGCGGAACGACGTGGGTAAAATCGGCAGGCAATCTTGAGCAGAATATAACTACCGGTTCAGGAAACGGACCTTCGGTGCGCTGGCTGACGATCATGCCGGTCTCTGATGGAAAAGTTTATCTCGCTGCAACGAGCACGGGATTGTACGCAACAGACACGCTCATGGGAACCGCCACGCAGTGGGTCCGCCAGGGCGATGCAACCATTGGTGCCGTTGTGTGCGACATGATCGATGTGCGGTCGAGCGACGGAGCGGTTGTTGTGGCCACACACGCGAACGGAATTTATTCGGCAACCATTACCAGCGTGAACGATATTGTAACGGTTCCGGAAACTTCAGCGATGGTGTCGATGCAGGTGAATGTGTACCCGAACCCGGCAACCGACAACGTGAACGTGAAATACACACTGGCGAAAGCCGGCGATGTGGAGATCGTGTTGCTTGATGAACTGGGAAGAAGTGTACAGGTGACGCAGCGCAGGAATGTTTCTGCGGGTGAACAAACGGAAACGCTGAATGTGTCGGGATTAGCCGCTGGAATCTACTACGTGCGACTGAGAGCGGGAGAAATTATTGAGACAAAAGGATTAATTGTCGAATAGAGCTTGGTCGTCTTTTGCGCCTTCGGCTTACTGCCACAGATTCGCAGATCGCGCAGATTTTTTGAATTGTTTTTGTGATCAATTAAAAAAACATTTACAATTCATTTTTTTAATCTGCGTAATCTGCGAATCTGTGGCGAAAGGGCCAAAGGCCCAGTTTAAGGTGATGAATTTCCGGGGCGAGTGGTGCTTTTCCGCTGCATGGCCCGAAAGAAAATTTCTTCCCACTCATTTTATCTCACTTTTATTGTAGAATTTTGTCGCGCAATACCTAAACAGTGACCATTCCCGACGAAGTACTCAATTGGGTCATCATCCCGATTCTCATTTTTCTCTCACGCCTCGTAGACGTTACGCTCGCCACGCTGCGGAATATTTTCATCCATAAAGGATTCCGCAAGATCGTTCCGTTCATTGGATTCTTTGAAGTGCTCATCTGGCTCATCGCCATGAAACAGGTGCTCGGTCACGTGGATAACGCTGCGGCGTATTTTGCCTGGGCGGCGGGATTTGCAACCGGCACATACGTGGGCATGCGCATCGAAGAACGTCTCGCGTTAGGCAACCAGGTTATCCGCATCATCACCAGTGAACCCAACAGCGACGAACTGATAAAGATGCTGCGCGATACCAATCACGGGCTTACGGTGATCGACGGAATGGGCGCTAAAGGTCCGGTGAAGCTGTTGTTTACTATTGTGCAGCGGAAACACATCAAAGACATCATCGAAAAAATCGAAGTGATACAGCCCAATGCGTTTTACACGATAGAAGATGTGAGAAGCGCAGAACACGGCGTGTTTCATGCCAAGTCGGGAAGATCTCCGTTGAGGAATTTGTTTTCGGGAAACAGGAAATAGTTTCAGTACGCAGTGCGCAATAAATCAGTGCGCAGTGATCAGTATCCAGTGCGCAGTCTACGCAGAACTATCTTGTTCATTGAATCCGCAGGGGGGAACGTTTGAAATGTGATGCGGTTCGTAACGAGAAATTTCATCCTAAAAGTGAATAGTAACGCATCCGCCACACTGCGTACTGCGTACTATTTTGACTGCGTACTGACCTCCCCGTATATCATCTTCCCACCCAGTTTCCACCCGGCATCTGTTCCAACAACGTCCGTTACGGTAAAGATGTGTTCAGTTCCGTTGCAGTCGATCACGCATTTGAGTTGCATCATATCGAAGCCGCGCGATTGATCAATGGAAGGACGCGCTTCTTTGAATGTGCATTTGTCCCATACGATACCGGCGGTTGTTCCTGAAGCACGGATTTGATCCAGCCCGGTTTTTACATCCACCTGCATTTCTTTGATCTCATCTTCTACCCGGCTGATCGCAAATTCTTTTCCGTTTGCCGGGGCGGTTGATCCCTGGATGGCTTTCGTCATTTCATCTTTGGTGATGATCAGGCTGGTCAGCCCGGCGTAATCGTTTGCAATAACAAGTTCAGTGACTTTCTGTCCGAAAGCCTGCGTGGCATCGGGCGGAAGTGTTACCGTTTTTGCTTCGGTTTTGTTGACTGTCTCCGCTGTTTCTTCCGATCCGCAGGACACTGCAAACAGGCTTGTTGCAAGTATGAAAATGGAAATCGATTTCTTCATATTCAAATGTAATTGAATTCTGTGATTGTTTTAATGCTGCACACTCACCCGGTCTGAACTCACGAGGCATTTGGGTATGCTCCAAACGCCGTCGTACTTTTTCAGATCAATGACATTATCGTTGCAGTCGAAATAATCTCCGCCGGGATTCTTCAGGAAAATGAACAGCTTGCCACTCCATACCTGGATGATCAGCGAACGGATCAGCGAAATGGATTTATCTCCCGATGTAAATTCCTTACCAATCGCAATGCCCACCTCGTTGTTCCGCAGATCCATTACACAGGCCATCGAATCGGCGCGCGAATTGTCTTCCAGTTTCCCCTTTTTGAACTCAACGTAATTTCCCTTCTCGTGTTTCTCACCGAGTTTGCGGATGGAACGTTCCGGGAGTCCCGCTTCAATCATCAAAGCCATCCAGTACGCGTGACGAAAAGCGTCGAGCTGTCCGCCGTTCTTATCTGCCAGGTCGCCTGTTTTTTCCAACGAGTCGGTTACAAAACGCGATCGTTCTGCACAGCGGTACGCCACTTTTGCCTTGAACGGATGAAAAAACGTCCAGCACTTTTCGGGACGTGAAAGCGATTTCCACGCCTTGATTTTTCCCTTCGCCGGAGCGAAAAAAGGCATCCCCAGAATGAGGAAAACGATCATCACCGATGAACGGAATAACCGCAGTTTTTCGTGACATTCTGACGCTTTCATTTCCCTTTAAAAGTACTAAACCAGCCGGATTTGGCGTTTATTATTACCAGTTGCCAATCGGGTATCCGCGAAAGAGAATCTGGCATAGATTGTGCAAACAGTACTGTAATGACCCTAAAAATCAAGTTATGGATAAGCAGAAAGTAAATCAGGTGTACGACATAATAAACAGAAACATTGTGTCGAGCCATTCCCTCCTTCAGCTGGAAGCAGCGGAGCGTTTGGTTGATTTGTTTAAGCGCCAGAATACATCTCCCGAACTGAGCGAGAAACTTGAAATGAATTTCATTCGCAAAGCAGAAACACTGCACTATTTCGAATGGAAGAAGTTTCGCGAATTTGGCTCAGACGCGGCGTAAAATATTCTCTGAATTGTGTTCAGAGATACACAACAGCATGCCAGGTCTGTTGGTAATTCCCCGGGTGAAAATCCGGGGAATTTATTTTGGTAGTTATTGGGTTTCTCAATTGTACACGGAATACGCGGAATGCACAGAACCACACAGAATTTTATTGTGGATTGTTCCGCGAAATTCTGTGAATTCTGTGTTTTCCGTGTACCATTTTATTTCCAATCACGGAGCGATTTGCGCCGCGGTTTACTTCGGTGAAACCAGAACCACAAAATACGGCGGACCGATAACGCCCTCATCTCTCGTTTCGAAAATCTTGTTTACAGGGTAGTCCTTGGGCATGTGGATCAATTGATCTTTGTCATCGAACACTACCACAACATTCTGGTTTTTCTCTACGGCAATCCGGTGCGCTTCATCCAGCACCAGGTCGGGATTGATTGGTGAGCGGCCATTTTCTGTGAGTTGGTAGTAACTGCCGAACATTTTCCGGGCCGGATAATACACGGGGGTGTTGAGGTACGCCGACAGTGGCGATGAATTCAGATCGTCGTACGCCACAACCGTGCATTCGTATGGCAATTCCTGAATGAAATCGGCCACCATTTTGTTTTCTGAAAATGAGTTGTTCAGTTCCTTGATCAACGCGTAACCTCCAACGAAAACGTGTACACCCAGCAGGAACCGGCAAACGATCATCGGCCATTTGGACTCAGTCCGTGCAATCAGCGCTTCATCTGCACTGCGGTATATCCAGAGAAATACAAAGTAAACCGTGAAGAGGTGACCCTGGTGACGAATCGATGAACCCGGAAGTTTGGTGTAAAAAAATGCAAGCATCGCGAGGGTTACACCGAAGTACGCCAGCAGCACGAGTGGCTTCCGGCGCAACGAAAACAACGTGAGCGCGTAAATCACCAGCGAAAAAATGGCCTTGAGCGGGACGGAAGAAATGATGTTGGAATTCCAGTCTTTGACATGAAATTCGGGAATGGGAACGAAGCTTTGCCAGATCAATGCAATGGATTCTGCTGCACGTTGCGGTTCCCAGGAGGTGTTCCATCCGGCTGCGTAATAGCAATCGGCAGGTGGAATCATACTCTTCACCGACCAGGCCAGGCCGCAAATGAAAACGATCAGTCCTGCCACAAATTTCCACCTGCGCTCGGAAAGCTCAAGACGTTCACGGGCATTGGAAAGGCTCTGCAAAATGGTCAGTCCCGCTATGGCCGCGCTCGTGAGCATTCCAAAGAAATTGGTTTGCGCGTTGAGAAAAAGGAGAAACCAGAACAACAACCAGTACCGCTGCCGGTTGGGATACAACACGCATACGGTGAACGTAAGCAGCATTTCAATCGCATACAACCTGCTGATCGCCGCGTATTCGTACACGAAAAAATATCCGAAACAGAACAACACGCGAATCAGGAAAGGAAAGGGTGCATACCGCAAAAAAAGGTAAACCGATGTGGCGGCTATTGTAACGTGTAACACCTGCATGGCCACCACTTTCGTGGTAACCGACGTAACCAGGAACAGCACAACATACCAGAGATCGGGATGGCCTTCGTACCGCTTATTGAAAAAAAGTTCCGAAAAAGAAGGACTGTCGCGGGCGAGAAGCCACGGTTCTGTTTCATCCAGCCAGAGTTCGTGGTTGAGCGAAACGATCAATGCGATTACGAAAAAAATCAGGCTGGATGAAACAGAACCGTGGCTTCTCGCCCGCGACAGTC
>DATHKF010000794.1:0-7966 GCA_035489505.1 Bacteroidia bacterium
TATGGAAACGCAGCGGCTGAACAAAAGCAAGAGTGGTACTCATGACCGGGATCATGATTGGGATGAAGTGCACAACCAGATGCTGCAAGTACAGAAAAAAACAGCAGGAACCAGTATTCAACGCTCTGTTGACAAAGTGCAGAGACAGAATGTGAAGGGGGATCCGTGGGTGAAGGATCACGAAGGGACGAAAGCTTATTATTACGATACAGAGGCAGAGGCGCTCCGGCGCAAAGCTATCCTTGTGAAGATTGGTGCATGGGAAGAGTATCGTGTTGCAAGTTTTACTTCAGGTAGCAAAACATACTGGAGAGTAGAGATGAAGGGTCCGAAATCATCATCGGGTGAAGGAGGTGACGGTACGACTGATCAGGAAACCACTACTACTGATCACAGAGATGAGACAGATAATAAATCACAGTCGGAGGAAACTCCTGCTAAGCATACATTCGTACTGACATTTGACGATGGCCCTCACGTAGCTGCCCTGGGCGCGGGAAAAAACTACACCGAAAACGTGCTCAATACGCTCAAGGAAAAAGGAGTAAAGGGCGGTTTTTTTGTTCAAACCGGACTCAAGCATCGCGGTAACAGTCCGATCGGGAAACAGTTGGTCAAGCGAATGCACACGGATGGACATATCGTAGGTATTCACACAGGAGGAACTGTGGTGGATCACGAAAATCACATTACCACGAATAAGAAGGGTAACCTCGAGAAGGAGATGACAGATGCAAAGACGTACATTAAAGAACAAACAGGAGAGGAGACTAAGTACGTGAGACCTACGGGAGGAGATTATGGTGACGCAGAATCCAAGGTTTATGATAAGCTGAAGCTGACAAATTTACTGTGGGATATTGATGGTGATACGGGAGGAAGCACGCTGGACCATCTTAAAAGCAATATGCTTGCCGGGATAAAAAACATGATAGCCGCAAAGTGGAAGGGTGAAACAACATCGGCTCCTAAAATTGTTGTACTTTATCATGATATACGGGAAGGCACGAGTAAGTATATCGGAGCCATGATTGACTACATCAAGACCAAGGTAAAAGAACTTACAAATAATAAAGATGATGCGGATTTCGATGTGCCGTAACGGTGTCTTTTTATTTTTTTGCGTAGCGATCTGGATTTCCTGTTCTGAAAAGCCGGCGGGTCAGCATGAATGTTCGGAACTGCTTGCCCCGGATACACTCGCAGTTCAGGATGAATTCCGGTCAATCGATTCCGCGTTGAGTTATACAAAAGGAAAAGTTTTTGTACTGGCCCTTGATGACACTTCATTCCAGGCTTCGGCCGGAAAGCTGGTTCAGTTATCCGATCTCCAGTCATTGAGCATCAACTGTAACATTGCAAAAATACCAGGAGAGGTTTTCCATCTTTCCTGCCTCCAGCATTTGAACCTGGCCGGAAATAACATTGAACAGGTTCCCTCTGAAATCGGTGCGTTGCAGAATCTTCGCCGGCTGACTATCATCGAAAATAAACTGAGCGTATTGCCTGTTTCTATTGGAGAATTGGACAACCTGGTTTCGATCCAGGCCGGATTCAATGAGTTCGCAGCATTTCCCATCAGCATTTGCCGGTTGCCGTCATTGAAGGAATTGTACCTGAACGACAATACACTTACTTCACTACCGGATTCAATTCATGCCATGCGTGAACTGGTTACACTCGACGTGAGCGGAAATCAGCTCAGCAACTTGCCGGACAGTTTTCCTCCGCATCTCACGGAATTGAACCTGGCCAGAAATTCGCTGACGAGGTTGCCGGATGCATTCTCATCAGTAACGACACTAACGCGGCTTAATTTGGCGGCGAACAAGTTCGATACGTTTCCGTCAGTTGTTTGTGATCTTCAACGGCTCAACGCCCTCGATCTGTATGGCAATGCACTGAAATTCCTTCCTGCACAGATCGGTAGGATGACAGCTTTACGCGAACTGTATCTCGGATTCAATCAAATTACTGAATTGCCTGATGAATTGTTTCAGCTCGATTCACTGCAAACGCTCGATCTCAGAAGCAACAGCATTACGCATATTTCTCCGCGGATAGGTGAACTGATTTCTTTATCCCGGCTCGATCTTTCAGGTAACCAGCTTACGACCCTGCCGGATGAAATTAAAAGCATGGTCAACCTGAAGGAACTTAACCTGCGTGGAAATAATTTCGCAGAACGTGAAATGGACAGAATCAGGAAACTGCTTCCCGGAGCGACGATATATTTTTGAGCGCATAAAATATGGTGCTGAACAGGAATCGTTCAGCTGCAAATAAAAAATAGATGATGAACCAGCAACGGATCAAGACAGGTGGAAAATCAAACCAGCATGACGACTGGGATGAAGTGCACAACCAGATGCTGGAGGTTCAGAAAAAATCGCAGACAATTTCAGATCCGGGAGATGAACAGGAGAAAGAAGCAGATGACGTGGCGCGAAAAGTAACTTCGGGAGGTAATGCGCAAGTGTCAGCCACCCCGGGATCGTCGGTGCAAAGGCAGAGGATCCAACGTGAACCTTTGAGCGACTGGCTACATACGGTGTACGTGGATATTTCTTCCGATGTCGACAACATGAAAATCTTTAAAGTAGATGGCACGTTGGTAACTGAAGCGAAGCCAACTAAAATGACCGATGGCACTTTTCAATATATATTCAATTCACCGGCCTCGGCGCTTTACATAATCGGGGCATATAAAGGCAAGAATAGTGTAGGGACGCAGAAATTATTTGCCATGGATACGCTGCAGCCTTACACCATCATTTTCAAAAAATCAGAGCTGACATTGCTCCGGGAGAAATTTAAGAATTACGACGCCGTGAAGGCTATTATGGATCAATGGGAAGTTGATGAACCCGGATTGAAGGGGAAGATGTACCTGGAACCGGTAAAGTCAGGCGACACTATAGAAGGGTTTTCAAAGTCTACTGTCAAGGACAATGAAACCAATTATGGCAATCTCTCGAAGAAACTGCAGCAACTCAACGCAGAAGTAAAAACCGGGGTTATTGGCAATGGCCTCATTTTGCTTCGCGGGTGGAAAGATCCGAACATAGGTGTTGTTCCAACCAAGCCAGATCCCAAGAAGCTTACTGAAAACCAGAAAAAATTAATTGCCACAATTTATGGCGAGGTGCATGGCGCCGGTTATTCAGGAACCGCCGAGCAGATCAAATACATCTGGTATTCTATGGTACTTCGGGTTAAAAGCCCGGCGTACGATGCCGACCTGTACAACATCGTTACCGGTGGTGCTTACCAGGCGTACGGTGCGAACCAATATACTATTGCTAAAAAGCAATTGGACGACAATAATCCAAGTGCTGATGTTATACAGGTCCGTGATGTAGTTCTTGCCGCGTGGAATGTAACACCACCTTCCGATGCCGGTATTCAGTATTCTCATTACTCTTCCAAATCCAGTGACAGCATAAAGATCAGCAGCTATTATACGGGAACCAAAGACCCGATTGATGAAGTGAAAGAGAATGCGGCTGTCTACAGTTTTCTCACAGCAAAAAAATGGCCTACAACCGGTTTGAGCAAAACAAAGGCGTGGAAAAAGAGAATCAGGTTAGTGCCCGGTCAACTCGAATCCACCATGTATGTATTTAATTGACGCGCGATCTTCGGATAAAATGAAACAAACTGCATGGATGTTTCTGTTGATACTTTGCCTGTTCTCTTTTGGATGTGGCAATGGAAATGCGTCGTTGCAGCATCCGGAATTGAAATTGACCAGTCAGGATAAAGTTCCTGTACTGAACACGGAATGGGTGGATTGGATCTGGTCGCTGGCAATGGATTCCTCAACATCATCAGATAGCGCTGCCATTGGTGAACTCTACGTGGCATTGGCAAATGCATTACCTGTTGGGGAATTTGATATCCGGAATTTTTCGGATAGTAATTTTACCTCTTCACCGTTTATTACCGGCTACCGCGAAAACCTGGATGGCGATACTGCGAGGGAATGGATATTTGTGGCCGGAGGTTTGGCACACAGCAGCCTGCTGTTTGTTCTGAAATCCGAAGGAAGTAACTGCAGAATGATTTTCCACAGTGAAGAATCTTCGTTTTATGAAAACTCTGTTATCACTTTTCTGAATTGCGGGAATTTCAAAATATTTGAAACTGTTTCAGAAGCAGGGGGAACTACTGACATTGGTATGCGCGAGCATAGGATATACAGGCTCGTGGAAGGAAAAGTTCACAGCGTTCTGAACGCACGGGAAATTGTCGACATCAGCGGCACACTCAAAGGAAAAACAACAATCAATCTTCTGCCGCGCGACTCAACAGGAAATGAAGACGGAATCATTGTCCATTACAATGCCTGTTACTGGCTTTGCAATGCATATGATTCAGAGCACTTGTCCCCGAAGGGAGAAGAAAACTGGGACCTGTACAGGAACGGGACCTGCGATCTTGCAGAGGGTGTTGTATTGCTCAACAAGCGCTATGGACTGCTTTATTCCTGGTCGCCTGATAGCCTGAAGTATTTGCCGGTTTATGCTCCGTACGGAATAACGAAAGAACAACATCGTATTTTGGAGAATGTTAATTCAAGTGAGGATTATGCACAGGCCTTCTTTTTGAATTTCAGGAGCGACATTCATGCAAATGCACGAAGGGTTTCAGCAACACTGGAGTGGCTGGACAAGCGGTTTGAAAATTGATTTGGCCGGGTGCGCTAAACGGTATTACAATGGGACCACAATACAGCAATACGAAAGCGAAAGAAGATTCGCGTCACCACGACGATTGGGATGAAGTGCATAACCAGTTGCTGGAAGTTCAGCAGCAGGAAAAAGTTCAGAAAAAATCGCTGGCAACCAGTGAGCCCGGTGATTCGGATGAAAAAGAAGCCGATGAGGTTGCGCGAAAAGTTATGGGTGGAGCATCGGCTATGATTCACGGAACGGGAGGAACAATCAACCGCAAAGGTGAAGGCAGCTCCGAAACAACTCCTGAGTTTCAATCGAAATTGTCAGGCAGCAAAGGTGGCGGGCAATCGCTGGATGATTCCACGCGCAGCGAAATGGAATCGAAGATGGGTGCCGATTTCGGTAATGTGAAAGTACATACCGGTGGTGAGGCCAATCAGATGAGCGAGAACATCAATGCGAAAGCATTTACGCACGGCCAGGATATTTATTTCAAAGACGGACAGCACAATACTTCTTCCAGTGAAGGAAAAGAATTGCTGGCGCATGAGCTGGTGCATACGGTGCAGCAGAAGGACGGCGGTGTGAGCAGGAAAATTCAACGGAAACCGGGCGATCCCCAATGGGAAAACCATACGGTTACCGAGGATGAGAAGTCCATCTATGCGATCGCGCTGAAATTACGTAATAAGTACGCGCCTGTAGTTCAAACACAACCTGCCAAAGAAGTTGCTGAAATCTCCAATGCAATTATCGCGCACAACCATAAGACCTCGGTTGTTCCCGGCGACACCATTGAGATTCCGACCAAAGCATACTTTGAAGGCCTGGGCAGCGTTGCGGATTTGAAAAAAACAGACATTACCATGCATGGAGGGAGTGTAACCAGCGCGCAGGAAGGAGAAGTGCTTTTCCAACAGCATTTCGAACCGGGCTCCGAAAAAAATTACCAGAGTGAAGATGGTCCTTTGGAAAGAACGCTCATCAACCGGACTCATTTTGCAAACGTTGATCCGCTGCTCGAGCCCTACTTAAAAAATCTCGTGTATGCCATTCTCATATCAACCCTGAATGAAGACACATCGATCACGGTACGGGTCGATTTTACGCAGATGGGATTTACAGATCAAAATTTTATTCCCGATAAAAACCCTGATGAAAAGCGAGGTGCTCTCGAGGAAATTAAAACCGACCGGATGTACCGGATCACAAACAAGGGAGAGGATGAAAAACAACATATTTACATTGAGGGATTGGGCCCGGTTAAAACTGTAACGGCCCAGAAGGATCCGGACTTCCTGCTGAAGAATAATATTTCTTTTGTGGATAGCATCCTCATGAATAAAAAGGAATACCCCGACATGGAGACAAAAGCATGGGACCAATTGGAGTCGGATGAAAAGACACAGGTGACGGGTGCGTTTCTGAAGATGCCGGATGCCGTGTTGAAAACAATCAGTGGCCTGAGGATTGGCCGTGCCGAGATGAGTCAAGATAACGCGGCACGCAGAAAAGAGCACTTTGTTCCGGAGTATGTTACACCGGATACACTCGCAGAATATTTTCCGGATCAACACGTGATCATTGTTTACGATGAAGCCTTCAAAAATTCGAATACGGTGCTTGGTGATGCCACGGCAGGTACAGCGAGCTACCTCGAATCAATTATTATGCATGAGATAGGACATGCGGAGGACATGGTGCTGACTCAGAAAAAAGTAATGGCCACGCCGGCGTACCAGGAGTTTTCCCTGGCGCTCGCGGAATACAGAAAAGTACAGGACGATGCGGATAAAACCTATTTGCCGAAAATGAAGGCGTACCTGGATAAAAAAGCAGAACTCGACCTGGCTAAGGTTGAAACAGGGAAATCTGTTGAACAGGAATTCCAGACCCTGGAAACTGATATAATCGGCACCTCCATAGGTATAGATCTGATGATCATGGGCAGTTCCGATGAGGCGTATGTCAATGAAGCGATCAGGATCAAAGGCACTTTGATGGGCGTGCCGGATATGAAAGTGCCACCGCTGATTGATCTGTGCAGGACGGCGGCCCAAACGTACGACACAAGTAAATTGGAGGTTAAAGAAAAGTCCTTGCGTAAAGAAACACTGGCCGGTGTTTCTGATCTGACTATCGAAATTGCAAACAAGCTTGTCGTTTACACGGATGCAATTAAAAAAGAAGAGGCCCTTCTTGATCTCCAGATCCGGGCCGAATCGGTGCTCGAGTATGGAATTGAGTCGGAACCCGATGAACGAATGATAAAAGCTTTTCCGGATGCAAAATTGTTATTACAGCTTGCTTTAAAACACCACCCTGATCAGCTAGCGTATAAAGCGGCTCTGTCCGCCATTACTCCGGGAGAAGATGGAAAACCGGATGGTGAAAAACTAAAAAAGCTGAAGGATAGTATTGAAAAAGCCAACACCAGCCTGGATGCCTCCGGTGAAAAAACTGCTTCAGGGGCATCACCACATATATTTCCAGGTGAAAATTATTACAATGCCAGCTATGGTGTGATCGCACCTGAAGAAAATATGGATTCGAATGATTTTCAAAAAGCTGTTCAGAGTGATTTTGGAGATTATAAAACAATAGGAACAGAGGATGACGTAGACAGGCCGACGACGTACGGAGAAAAAAACCTGGATGAGCTTTACGCTGAATCGTTCATGTTGTATTTCTCCGACCCGGAGCGCTTTGCAAAGTTAAGGCCTCACTTGTATATGTATTTTGAAGACAAATATCATCGTTGGGAAGGCAAACTTTAATTTGTCACGTATTCCGGCAGTATATTTGTTCAGTTCATCGATACGTATGCGTAACGGACCGGGTAATGCATTTGTTTTTGTTTTAGTTTCTGCTATACTGCTGTGGAGCCCGGTTTCAGTTCTGGCCAGGTCAGGTGTTGATACTCTTTACCCGGTATTGCAAAACGGAAAATGGGGATATATCAATCAAAAAGGAAAAGTGATCATACCTTTTTCTTTTGATCAGGCTGGTCTTTTTAAGCACAACCGCGCGATCGTCACAAAAGACAAACTCTTTGGTGTAATCAATGAAAAAGGCAAATACATTGTTGCTCCGGCATTCGATTTTATCAGCGATTTTGATTGTGTTCCGTCGCTTGCAATCCGCGGCAAGGAAAAGTATATGCTCTTTCCTGATGGGAAAGAAATGTCTTACCAATCAAAAGGTATCATTTCTGTCGTCTATTGTCACGAGAACCTGATGTTTTTCCGGGGAACGACTAATCTCTGGGGACTGCTCGATTCTACGGG
>DATHKF010000795.1:0-3316 GCA_035489505.1 Bacteroidia bacterium
AACGGTGACGGAATTGTTTCGGTTCATCACCAATCTGAAGAGTGGTCATATCATCCTGCGCCACAAGAAAACCGGATGTTGTGCGACCGTATCCACGGCTCAGGGTTGCCACCTTATATTGGGGATGAAGAATTTTCACGAGATACTCCACGTGTGGTGTTTTTCCTGTTCCCCCCACCGTGAGATTGCCCACACCGATGAGCGGCAATTCCTTGAATTCAGTTACCGGAAAAATACCGAGATCGAACAGTTTGTTGCGGATGATCGTCAGCAAGCCGTACAAAAGCGCCAATGGAAAAGCAAGGATGCGGAGAATTTTCATGCCACGCGAAGATAAGGGTTAGTCGGGAGTTCGGAGACGGGAGTTTGGAGGCTAACCTATGTCCTTCGAAGAAAGCTCCCGTTTCATTTAAGCGATTGTGTACGGCTTTCTCTTCGAAGGATTCGGGCAAAGCCTCCGCACTCCGTTCTCCGAACTCCTTTTCTTTCCGAAACTTCGTGACTTTGCGACTTAGTGGCCATTCATAATACTTAATTTCGCAGGATGAAAATCAAAGAAGTCACAGACTTTCTCGAGTCACTCGCACCACTCGCGCTGCAGGAATCGTACGACAATTCCGGACTTATTGTTGGTGACCGGCTCGCGGATGTAACGGGCGTTCTCGTTTCCCTGGATTGCACCGAAGCGATTATTGATGAAGCCGTGAAAACGGGTTGTAATCTCGTGGTCTCGCATCACCCGATTGTGTTTTCCGGTTTGAAGAAAATCACCGGTAAAAACTACGTGGAGCGCACCATTATCGCAGCAATAAAAAACAACGTGGCCATTTATGCCATTCACACCAACCTGGACAATGTGTATGCCGGTGTCAATGCAAAAATTGCTGCGCAGCTGGGTCTGAAAAACACGAAAATACTTGCCCCGAAAAACGGATTGCTCCGGAAATTCGTCACGTTTTGCCCTGCTGCTTCTGCTGAAAAAGTGCGCGAAGCGCTTTGGGAAGCAGGCGCCGGTTACATTGGCAATTATGACAAAGTGAGTTACAATCTCGAAGGAACGGGAACCTATCGCGGGAATGAAAACTCGAACCCTGTGGTTGGTGAAAAAGGAAAACTGATGCGTGAACCGGAAGAGCGGATCGAGATCATTTTTCCGGCACACATCGAAGCCGATATCCTGGCCGCCCTGCGTGCGTCGCACCCGTACGAGGAGATTGCGTACGACATTTTCCCTTTAACCAACGACTGGCAGCAAGTGGGTTCAGGAATGATTGGCGAACTGGCCGTTCCATTGGATCAGAACGAGTTCCTGGGCCTGGTCAAAACCACCATGAATACGCCGGTCATCCGTTACACCCCGGTTCCGGGCAAAAAGATCGTAAAAGTGGCTGTTTGCGGTGGTTCCGGCAGCTTTTTGCTTGCCGAAGCCATGCGAAAAGGGGCCGATGCATTCGTTACTGCCGACTTCAAGTACCACCAGTTCTTCGACGGGGAAGGAAAAATACTCGTTGCTGACATTGGACACTTTGAAAGTGAGCAGTTTACGATTGATCTGCTGGTTGACCAATTAAAGGGAATAATTACTACATTTGCAGTCCGTAAAACGGAAATAAATACGAATCCGATAACCTATTACATATGACCACGAAAGCGAAAAAGGCGGACGAGAAAACAGACATCCCTGTAGAAGAGAAGCTGAAAGCGTTATACGAATTACAACAAATTGACTCACAAATTGATCGTATTCGTACGGTTCGTGGTGAACTTCCATTGGAAGTACGTGATCTCGAAGATGAGGTTGCCGGTTTACAAACCCGCGCAAATAACCTCAACGATGAGATCAAGGCGCTGGAAGATGGCATCAATGACAAGAAGAATGTCACTAAAGATGCACTCATAGCGATTAAAAAATACGAAGGCCAGCAGGGCAAGGTGCGCAACAATCGTGAATTTGATTCACTGAGCAAAGAAATTGAATTCCAGAACCTGGAAATTCAGCTCGCTGAAAAACGCACGAAGGAATTCAAAGCACAGATTGCTGCCAAGAAAGACATCATCGACAATTCACAGGCTGTCCTGGATGAGCGCAAAGAAGATCTTCGCCTCAAGAAAGAAGAGCTGGAAGACATCGTTGCTGAAACACGCAAGGAAGAAGAAGAATTGCAGTCACGCTCTAAAGTAGCTGCTGCAAAAATCGAAGACCGTTTGCTCAACGCGTATCACCGCGTACGCGAGAACGTTCGCAATGGCCTAGCAGTAGTACACGTTCAGCGTGATGCCTGCGGCGGTTGCTTCAACAAAATCCCGCCACAGCGCCAGTTGGACATCCGTACACACAAGAAAATTATCGTTTGCGAACACTGCGGACGTATCCTCGTAGATGCCGACTTCCTCCTCGGTACCGGAAGACCAGTTGAGCCGGAAGTTGAGAAAAAACCAACGCGCTCCAGAGCAAAAGCGAAATAAAACAATACCTGTACTGCAGGACCTAAAAAAGAGCCCGTCATTGAAAAGTGACGGGCCCTTTTTTTATAGAAATCCAAATTTGTCATGTCGAGTGTTCGACGAAGGAGAAAGTATCGAGACGACAAATTTCCCGATACACGCAAAAGCAAATTTGTCATGTCGAGTGTTCGACGAAGGAGAACGTATCGAGACGACAAATTTGCTTTTGCGCCACTCGAAATGACGGCTTCACAGAATACCTACTCGTTTACCGGTTCGTCTCCAAACCGCAGTCCCACAGTTAGCAACACATTCACCGACTTCCACTTATTCACCACCGGCTCCACGAGACTTTGATCGTAGAAATAATAATTCTCCGTGAATCGCTGTGAAACGAACCCGAGATCAACGTAGAATACGTCGTCCGGATCGCGGTAACCGATTCCTCCGGTGATGAACACACGCGCGGCTTCATTATTCACGCTCGGTTGATACGGGCTTTGGTAGTACGCAAAACCGGCACGGATGCTGAACGGTACAATCTTGACCTCGACACCCACGCGGATATTGCTCGCACCTTTGTATTTGTTGCGCACCGCAGTATTCTCATCGAAGAATGAATAATCCTGCGATTTTAATTTGCCTTCCGAATAATCCACGAATTCATAATCGAGGCTGAAGAGGGCAACTTTTCCTGCAACAAAAGCAAGGCTGCCGATCAACCGCATTGGTGTACGGACGGTGTAGCGGTAATTTCCGCTCGGCGATTCCCAGGACCGCAACGTATCGCCCAGGATCGATGTCATGTGCGAGAAATACGAATCCGTAAGCTTGATCGACGACGGAGAATGAAAGGCCACGCCCACGCGCA
>DATHKF010000796.1:0-10886 GCA_035489505.1 Bacteroidia bacterium
GTTTGCGCTTCGCCCATTACGGTAACGTCGGGACAGAACTGCTCCAGCATTTTGCGCAGCGCCGTCAGTGCATTTTTTTCATCATCAATGAGCAGGACTCTCAACATGTTGTTCGCGTTTGCGTGAAGGAAGAAGAAAAGAAACGATGGTTCCGGCAGAACGGCTATGTTCACCGGTCTTGTCGGTATACGTAATCGAATAAATTTGATTGGTTACTCCGCAAAGCAGCCGCAACCGTTCTTCGGTAATGGAAGAGCCCAGTGAAATGTGTTTTCTTCGTGTACGGTTGATTTCAGCTGAGCGTTGCCTGCCCACACCGTTGTCTTCCACGCGGCACCAGATCGTATTTTCTTTCAGCGTAAAGCTGATCGCGATTTGTCCGCCGGGTTCTTCACGATGCATCAACCCATGGCGAATTGCATTTTCAGCAAATGGCTGGATCGCCATCGTTGGAACTTCAATGCTCATGGAATCAAGTTGTGGATCGCAGGTAATCGTGTAAGCCAGCTTGTCGCCAAAGCGCATGGCTTCGATATCGAGATAAGCGCGCAGCAATTCTATTTCTTTTTCAAGCGGAACAAATTTCAGCATGGAATGTTCTAAACTCTTTCGCATGAGAAAAGAAAAACGGTCGATGTACCGCAATGCATTTTCTTTTTCATCACTGAGAATAAACGCCTGCATGGAGCTGAGTGAATTGAAAATAAAATGCGGGTTCATTTGTGCGGTCAATGCCTGGTGCTGGTATTCGGCAAGAAGTCCTTTTTGCAACGCTCCTTTGCGGATGTTTTTCAGACGTGTGCGGACCGCCCACCAGCAAATGCTTATAACAAGCGCAGCAAGTATCGCCCAGAACCACCACGTATACCAGTACGGTGGATTTACTGTGAAACCGAATGTGGCTGCGGTTGAACTCCATGTTCCATCGCCATTGCGTGCCATGACTTCGAACAGGTAATGTCCGGGGCCCAGTGATGCGAATTCAACGGAACGGTTTGCCGTATATGTCCACGCTTGCTCAAGTCCTGCCAGGCGGTAACGGTACGTTGTATTCCCACCGTTGCGGTATGATATACCGAGAAAAGAAAAACGCACCTGGTTTCGGTCATGGGAAAAACTGGAAATGCTGTCCGCATTTATTTTTTCTCCGTTCACCAGTATTTCCTGGATGTAAATGGGCGGTGTAACAGACGAGTGTTCAATTTCCCGCGGAATAAACCAGGCCGCACCACTGGCAGTTGCAATCCACACCGTGTCTTTCCGGCAGAGTATTTTCCGGATCTCGTTGGTGGGCAATCCGTGATAGATGGAAAAATTGTTTACGGAAAAGGTATCGGCTTCCCAATGGATCTGCGACACACCGGCGTTCGTGCCTACCCAAAGATCGTTGTGATCGTCAACAGCAATGTCATTGACAATGGAAGAAGCAAGTCCTTGTTCATTGTTGATTATGGTACGTTGATTATTTTTTACAACATGAATACCTGCACCGATTGTTCCCACTACGAACAGGTTATTCGCTGTGCGCCGGATAGCGCTGACCCGGGTGGTAAGCTGTTCCCCGGCAAGAAGGAAGGGTTCGATCTTAGTCCCATCGAATTGCCCGAGGCCATCTGTACTTCCCACAAGTAATTTACCCGTTGCACTGTCCCAGAATGTTTCTTCAATCCAACCCTTGAGAACAAAACTTCTTTCCGGTTTGACCTGGCCTGAATTGTAATGTCCGATCACGTTTGTTCCCGCGATCCAACAACCGTCGGCGCTGTCGCTGGATATAGTTCTGCCAAAGCCATTGCCGTGATCCCGCGCGATGGAGCCATCAGGGCTTAAACAGATGAGCGAGTTGTTGGTACATATCCACGCAATATTTCCGACAGGCGAAACATAGATGTCCTGTACAAAATCGGTAAGCCCGGGAAGCTGGTTGCAATGGATTGTGGATACGATGCGGCCTGCCTTGCATAAGTGTAAAAATCCGCCGGCTGTTCCCAACAGTATTTTCCCCGTCATGTCAGAGGCAATGGCTGTTACAGAAACGCCGCCGGTTACACCTGCCGATAGAAGACAATGGACGCGTGAAGAAGCCATGTAGAACACACCATGTCCCAGCGTCGACATCCAGTAACCACCTTCAGCATCCTGCATCAGGTCGGTTACCGTTTCATCGGCGAGGAAAGTTGTAAAACCCATTCCCGAAAGATCCGCTCCGTTGACATATTCACGAATACCATGCCGCTCCAGGCTAATCCAGGAATTTCCGGCGTTGTCTCCACGCACCGCAATAACGCGCGCTTCGAATTCATGAATGCGGTAAGAGCAATCCGGGGCAACTTCAATAATGATGCGCCCTACGCCAATGAGAACGGTACCGTTTTTCTTTTTTACGGCTGTGATGTAATGGGTAGAAGTTATCGGGGGGAGCGGAATTATTGTGATCCTGCCCCCCATGTCAATATGCAACACCGGGTTTGCGGGTTTCGCCGGCCTCACGGTATTATTATCTATCGCCCCGAAAATAAAATACGAATCAGAAACATGGACTTCGTATACAACACCCGGATAATTCCGGGGCTTGTATAACGGGGAACTTTTTCCTGAAGAGTCAATCCTGAGACATCCCAGTCGTTGGTATCCATACACTACGTCTCCCGAAGGGGTAATGTCCAGCGATTGCGGAATGTAGTGTCCCTCGGTGTAACGCTTCAATGCTTCATTGTGATCATAAGACACAACCCGGTCGCCGGAAAAATAACACAGCTTACTGTTCAACGTCCGGCACCAGATTTTTCCGCTGGCGTCTTCGACCAATGAAAATACCGTATTGTCTGTAAGGCCATCCGAAGGGCCAAAATTGCGGAACCAGTAACTGTCGTATTTGCTTACGCCGCGGTCCGTTCCAAACCAGATAAATCCGTTACGGTCCTGGAGAATGTCGTGCACTTCTGAACTGGGCAATCCCTGCTCCACACCAAAATGCCGGAAGTACGGTTCCTGCGCAAAGCCATTTTGTGCGAAAAACAAAAACAGAAAAAATGCGTGCGCCCGTTTCATGATCATTCAAATATACAGGTTCACCTGTAAGAATGAGAAAGTGGGTAGTGTCTCAGTTTGTGCACTTGATATTTTGACACGGCGACACGGCGCTAAAAGATGCACAAAACCCGTTCTAAGCCCGGGCGCTCACGGCGCGACTAAGTGAGATTTCCGCGTAGCGGAAATCTTTCATTCTATAACGAGGTTATGGTTGATCGAAGTACAATACTCAATCGCTTTAGCGATTGAGTTACAGTTATCGCGCCGTGAGCGCCCGGGCTTAGAATAAGAAATACCGTAAAAAAGCGCCGTGTCGCCGTGTAAAAAAGCAAAGTGAGACATTACCGGGAAGTGGTATTTTCCAATGAAATCCACCCGCCCGTTGGTTTCGAAAACACTACCGTTGGTTACGGTTCTGTGTACTCTGGTTCCGGTTTGCGGATCAATTTGCCACCGGCGTTATTTTTGCATACAATCGATTTTCCGGGCTTTTACTTTTTATCGAAACGTCAATGCAATACGAACAGGAATTATGGCCGAACAACCGGCGACGGTTGAAAAGCGGATTGTATGCAATTACGGTGTTGGCGATTGGAATCATCATGGTTGCAGTAGCAACTATTTTCTGGGATGATTATGTGGGTTACCACCAAACCTGGGGAGGTGGGTCACGCGAAGACGGATGGCCAACCACTGTGCGCCTGATCGGTTTCTGGATATCCGTTTTCGGCGTAGTCTTGTTCATCGTAGCCATGCGTTACGGCGACCGGAAAAATCCCTCGTTCAAACTGAACAAGGACGGAGTGCTGATCAACAACCTCGGGTGGAACCAGGTGTTCTTTCCATGGTCTGAAATTGCAGGTGTGGAAGAAGTGACCGGGAAGAAATGGCCCATCGCGAATATCCGGTTGGTGGCCATTCACAAAACCATTGCGGCGCAGGACCCCAAGTTTCAATCCTTTCTCAAAAGAGAACATGTCGCTAAGAAAAAACCGATTATCATCAGTGGCGAATATGTCAGAGAGGACGCATCGTTTTTTGTTTCGCAGCTGAAAAAATATTACGAGCAAGGGAAAAGTTCACCTACCAATCCATAATCACGTATTCTTTTAAAACAGAAACAGCATGTTTGTTATTGTATGGCGCCGTTCAGGAATCGCTCTTCTCATTTACCTCGCAATAAGCGCGTGGATTGTCAGCTACTGGTTTGATGATACCCGCGTTGGCAACGCTCCTTATACCGGCTGGGTGCTTTTTTACGCGGCCATTGCAACCGCACTTCACGCGTTAGCGCTTGTTGCCATCCGAAATGCTCCGCCTGATGCAGACGCAAACCCCAATGATCCCGACCCGGATGCAGAGCCGCCTGCACCGATCTGGCACCACAGTCTCTTTTTTATTCCGGTTGTGATCTGGCCGCTGATTTTTGGAGGTCTTTCGGCATACAATTTAATCGGAAGTGACGGAGGAAGTGATCATGAAACAACACAGCCCGTAGTGACCGCACCGAAAAAACCGGTTGTGCAGGAGCGGAGCATCAACTTTCTTAATTCATCGGAAGACACAATCTATTATGTGATTTCCAGCCCCGGTGGAGTGTACGAGAAAACAAAAGTATTGCCTTATGAATACATCACGCGGACGTGTGAACCGGGAAAATATATTATCACGGCTTTGAATACGGCCGGCGAGGAAATTTATTCGTTCCCGTCCAGCGAGGTCACAGCCGATAAAAGCAAATGTGTAAAGGCGAAGAACCGCGACGACAAAATGGCTTTTCATCGCATCATTGGAGAAGGAACAAAATCTGAAGCCGACTGCGATGATATCTGGGTGATCATGAGTGGTGCGCGCGATATGATCCTCGTGGATATTACCGCAGTTTGTTCGGGCACGATTACAAAATCTGAAGTAGAAAAGATTGACTGGTCCACGAAGATTGAACAAACGTACGATGGCCGCGATATCATTGAGCCGTTGTATGAAAAAGATCCGGGGAATGGAACGTATACGGTACTGCCTACGGGAGATGATTTTCCAACCAAAGCCGGGAAAAAGGAACGTATTTTTGCTTTGTTCTCGATAGACCGGGGCGAGAAACTGACGGACGAATACCTTGAAGGAAGGATTCTTAATCGTCTTCCTGATATTCCGGAAAAATAAGAGACCACACTTCATGATGCAACTGCCAGGACAAGAACAAGGACCAGTTATTAAAAAGCCCTCCCGCAAAACGATTTTGCTGTTTATGCTGGTAATGCTTGTGCTGCTGGTGGGCGCGCAGATGTACCAAAAATATTTCTCGACAGACGACCAAGCTGTTCGGGAGAGAGCATATCTTGAGCGTCAGGACCTTCCGGTCACGCAGGCAGATTCACTTCAGATTAATGCACTGTATGAAAAGCTGGGGCGCATATACACGATCATCAATACGTACGATTTCGACACGCTGCTGGAATTTAACCGGGTGAATAAAGCAGCACTACCCGCGGATTTCCAACCCAAAGTAATGACCTACGAGCTACTGGAATTTCTTTGTGACAGTGCAGCGGCTCACGCCCGGCCTGAGGAAGAAAGATCGGTGTATGCAAAATTCGGCAACCGGTTCAGTGACTTCGAGGATGGCATCCAAAGGTCGATGGGAACGGGAGATTTCAGATACAACATGCTGGCCAGGAGATTTAATGGCGGATTAGCATTTGACGTGAATTACATTTTCAAAGAAAAATACATTGGCGTGCTGGTCACTATGGAAATGACCAAACCAGAAATATATGCGGATGGATCGGACAATTTTTACCAGGGGTCTTATCACGGAGGAATACTTGTTTTTGATATCCATACCCTGCAGAATGTGGCCTACGTCCAGTTTGTTACCGGTAACCACGATGAAGTGAAAGTAGGGCCGTATGATGATCAGAAGCAAAATAGCATACTGCTGGATGACATGGAGGATAATATTCTCACACATGTCAACGATGCTTCGATCAGTGTCTTCGGCAGACGTTTACCATTTTAATACATACTAACACACTAAAATTTCATTCATATGATTATCTGGCGCGGCCCCATGGGCCTGATGGTTTTACTGGTTTTCGGCGCAATGATTTTTTTAACCGGCTTCATGTTTGAAGAAAACACGAAGAACGACCTGTTGCGTATGTCATCAACCTCTTTCTTTTCGGCCGTAGCCTGGTTCGGTATGCTCAAGCTGTTTGAAAAAAACACAGCACGTACAGAAGAAATGGAACGTCAGCTGGAACGCCCCGAATTGCTTGACGAAAAAACAAGAAAGCGTGCCGAAGCCATGGTCAAAATGAAAGCGCACATGGACATGAACAATTCCAGCTTTTTCTTTATTCCCATCAAGTGGTGGCATTTTATTTTCCTCGGCCTGGGCATCCTGTTCCTGGTGCTGCATTTTACGAATTGAAAAACTTTTTGACACGATCCGGATGCTCGTAGACAGTACTTTTTATATGGTTTTTTCGATTGCGGTGCCGGCCTGTCTGCTGCTGGGTCTCTGCTGGATCGGCTATAAAAGATCGAAACGCTGGATAATGATGGCGGGAATACTTTCTTCGGCATTGATTTTTGGGTTCCTCCAGGTTTGTGCTGTGCAGGTATACATATTTTCGAAACAGGAAGGTGTGCAGGCATTCCGGATGCTGGGTTCTCATACCTGGGAACTTGAAAACGGAAGAAAAATAACTGCGGAGTTCCAGGAGATCGTGAAGGTCGTGATCATCAACAATTCAAGTCGCGAACTTGCGCTGGAAGAAATTATCTATTCCCCGTCCGGTTCGCGCCCCAAGGGGAATTTTAAGTTACCGGATCCCGAAGGCGACGTGCTCTATATTAAACCTTTTTCCAGCGAGTCGATTTCATTGCCGCAGAACAAGATTGATTATTTTTTTGACGAAGATATTCCGGAGGAAATTGAAGAATACGGATCAGGACGCAAATCAAAATACTGGCTCCACGAATAACAACACATGCTGATCAACAATATACTGTATACGATACTTGTTTCGCTGCTCACGATTGCAGCGTTGTGGGGAATATCCCGTTTCATTCGTACAAAAATGAAGAACAGCCAGAGCTTTGTGGTTGCATTCTTTTTGTCGGGTCTGTTGTTTGTGGGATTGATGTTCGGGATCGGGAGACTGTATATCGTGGATGAGCAGATGGAAGTGCAGACCTACCGCGTGTTCGGTACGTTTCAATACGAGCTGGCCGACGGAAATAAAATTACACGAACATACGATCCTGATTCGGTGATGATCATCAACAATTCGTCTCACGATCTTTTGCTGGAGGAAATCATTTATGCGCTCGGAGGGAATTCCGGTGACGGTACAATCGTGGAGATCGATCCGTGGTCCTGCCGAAGTTTTTCGCTCCCGGGAAACAGGATCTATTACTTTTTTGATGAAGAGATTGACCGGAAGATCAGTACACACGGGTCTAAACCCGAATCGAGGTACTGGCTGCATAAATAACAATCTTACCTCTTGTTACAGAGACCGTGCCGGTTGTTACGTCTTCACCTTCATTGGTTACGCAACGTGAACCACTGGACGGGTCAAATTATTTTTGCCACGGGTACACGTGCATCACACCGCTACCGGAATAAACGTGCTGCCTCAAACAGTTGAAACATGAAAAATCCCAAAGGAGCCATTCTCGTCATACTCGGACTGGTTTTTATTTTTGTCGTCATTCCGGTGGGTTGGGATTTGGTGACAGGAAAAATTGGTCCCGAAAAAAAAGATTCAGTGGTCGTGGAGAAAGAGGAATGTCGTGGAGGACCGGTCACTGTCGATGACGGCATAGCGGTTCAGTGGAGCAAGGCGAAGTATCCGAAGAAAGGGGAAATGGTCACTTTCGAAGGGTACGTTGAATTACCCAACATGACGTTTCTGAATGGGGGCACGTATATGGTCAGCTTGCGCCAATACCCTACCCACGACAGCGGAACGCACATTACGATCCTGGTCCTGGAAGGGGATTGTGAAAACACGATGATTCCTTTACCCTCGAATTACGAGGAAGAAGATCTCTTCATTTACGACAATGCGGGTGAAGAAATTGTGAGCGGGGAGAAAGCACGTGTGACCGGAAAGGTGCACGATGATGGGTCCCTGTACCAGGTTCGCGTCAAGCGTATAGAGAAGATTGAAGCCGTTCCGGGTGATTCAACCACATCGGCACGATTAAAAAAACAGCCCGTCTCTGCGTTTTTTGGCAGATTACAAATGAAACCGGGAATTAGTGAATTACGGAGCCGGCAAATGCTTGTTTGCCAGCGAAATTATTTTTACTTCTGCAGAATATCCGGCGCAATGGCCGCTATGGCAAACACAATACAACAAACAGAAATTCACAAACAATCATGAAACACAAAACAGGAATTTATTTATTCGCAGCAATACTTGCAGGGTCAGCCCTGGTATACGGTTGCGGAGGAAGTGCAGAAGTTGTGCACGGCGAAAAAATGGACTGGTCAAAGGCTGACGATTCGACAATGGTTGGTAAGACCATCACCATTGAAGGATACGCGGAACTGCCGATGGTGATGATGGACGATGCAGAGAAAACAACCGTAAGATTGCTTGAGCGCCTGAACCAATATAACGGCAATCTACTCTTGCTTTCGGTTAAGAACGGCAAGGACGACGAAAATACGATTAACGCAATCCCTGACGATTACGCACAAACCGATATAGCTATTACGGATAGCAAAGGTCAAAAGATCAAGTATGGCGACAAGATGCGGATTACAGGCACCATCGGTAAATTCTACACTACCGTGGAGTTTATTGAAAAGGTTGATGAGACATTTGATTTCAAGGCCTCATCAGTGCGGTTAACGGATTCTTCCGATACAGAAGCGCTCGATCTCAAACTGGTTTACCTGGAAGGTGAAATGTACCTGGCCGATGAGCAAAACGGCACAACCCGTATGGACATGTATTGCGACGATACAACGCTTTCTGATTATGTATTGTGCAAAATCAAATACGGCCCGTTGAATAACCAGGCCGACGAAGAAGAAGATGTTGTATTCCGCGACAAGAGCGGGAAGAAAATGGGTGAAGGAACGCGTGTGCGTGTTTACGGACAATGGCTGTCCGAAGATCAGGAAGTTGCTGTGGAGTACATGGAATGGATCAGTGATGCAGTAGAAGAGGACATCGAATAAAAGAGGCAAACCACAGTGAAGTGTATAAATGAAAAGTCCCGCCGGCGAAAGCTGGTGGGACTTTTTGATTGTTGCGCATGGAGCTTAACACAGAAAATAGACCACATGAGTTACATAGAAAACATAGCCATTGAGATTGCATAGTACACCATAAGATCGCTGCGCGATTGCGTTACTTGCATGATTCGCCATGGCGAATCTGACCACTAATGTGCGCTATCCTTTTTCTGGTACCTATGTTTACTATGTGACTATGTGGTTTATTTCTGATACGCGCATACCAGGAAGCACATCCGCAAAATGATCACTTCTCCTCCCAAACTACGCGCCCCTGCGGATCAATATATTTCATCTTGTCATTCATCCACACACGCGCAAGCCCGTTATGGAAATTCCCGGCGGATTCATACATAAACGGAATAACTGTATTCCCGTTTTTTCCGATGTAACCATACTTCCCGTTTTCAGAAACCGGTGCAAGACCGGAAGAAAAATGTGACATGAAAAAAAGATCGGAATACTTGCACGGAATCATCTCGCGTCCGGTGGTGTCTACAAATCCCCAGATGTGATCGTGTGAGCTGTTGATTTCTTCGTCATCGTCGACCTTTTTGCAAACGGCAATCATTCCGTCAGAAGGCGTTCCGTAGTCGTGATAGAGATGCGGATCAACAATGAGCACTCCACGGAGATTCATCAGGCCCCATTCGCCATCTGCGAAATCATCGCTACGCGCATCCACGCGAAAAAAATGGGAGTGTTGTTCATAGGAGAAAATTGGAGTCCTGCTTCGCGCAATTTCCTTTCCTGTTTTATCGATCAGGATTTTCGAATTTACAAAGGCAACTCCGTCATGAAATGGAGATGCATCGGCATAGTTTCCGAAAAGTTTTTGGCCGCTTGTGTCAATGTAAAACCACACTCCGTCTTTCATCACCACTGCGCAGTTTTCGGAAAAATGATTGGCCTCATCATACACCGGCTCAATCGCCCAGCTGCGATCAGCGCGCATGTAACCCCATTTCCCGGTTTTGGTGATGGCAACGAGAGCAAGGCCTTCATGCAGATCATAGAATACCGTATCATCGGGACACGGTGTCAATGCAGCCTCTGCAAGGACTTCTGTGCGGTACACCGGCAGACTCATTTTTCCGCTGGTGGTAACATGTCCCCACATCAAACCAATCGAGTACACAGTTGTTCCGCATACCCAATGACTGCCGACGCAGTCGAATTTCATGGGCGTAAGTTGCTTTCCGTGTTGTGTGATCAATCCGTGTTTTTCGCGGGTACCTGCCACATAAATGCTGTCGCCCGCTGCCCTGGCGTTGTATAAGAATTCATACTGCACCGGAACAAGAACGGAACCACTCCGTGAAATAAGGCCGTGTTTGAAATTACTCTCTACGTTGAAAACGGAATCACCTGACGCGGAATGAATCACCTGATACGTAGGAGGCAGAATAAAATTTCCGGAGGAATCGATCACGCCCATTTTTCCATTCACGGTTACATACCGCAATTGTCGCGGACCGCCGAACGTGCAAATGCTGTCGAAGACAAACGGAATGGCCACGCTGCCACGCTTGTCGATCCAACCCCATTTATCTCCCTGCCGCGCTTCGAACAACGAATCAAACGACAAAAT
>DATHKF010000797.1:0-2599 GCA_035489505.1 Bacteroidia bacterium
GCCATTGACGCAAGCCTGTTCGAGATCAACCCGCTTTTCAAAACTTCCGACGGAAAAATAATTGCAGTTGATTCCAAAGTAACGCTTGATGGAAACGGACTGATCCGTCACAAAGACCTCGTTGCGCTGCGCGATACCAGCGAAGAAGATCCAACAGAAGTTGAAGCCGGAAGTCACGGTTTGAACTATGTCAAGCTCGACGGAAACGTGGGCTGCATGGTAAACGGTGCCGGTCTCGCTATGGCTACGATGGATATCATCAAGCTTTCCGGCGGCGATCCTGCTAACTTCCTCGATGTAGGAGGAACAGCAAATGCTGCGCGTGTTGAACAGGCATTCCGCATTATCCTGCGCGATGAAAAAGTAAAAGCAATCCTCGTAAACATTTTCGGTGGAATTGTTCGTTGCGATCGCGTGGCACAGGGAATTGTAGACGCGTACAAAAACATCGGCAACATACAGGTTCCGATCATTGTCCGTCTCCAGGGAACCAACGCCGTTGAAGCACAAAAGATCATCACCGATTCCGGATTGAAAGTTTTCTCTGCGATAGAGTTGCAGGAAGCTGCGGATCTCGTGAAGAAAGTGGTTCAGGGATAAGCAAACCAGTTCTCGATACGCAATCAGCAATTTTGTCATCTCGAGTGATTTGAGGAACGAAAATTGTATCGGGAGGGACAAAATTGCTGATTGCTACTCGAACTGACGGTTTGTTTCCGATTATCCTGTCTTTAAAACACAAAGCCATTGCGAAATCCGTGATGGCTTTTTTGTTTCTTCCAACGGAGTCGCCGAAATTTTGAATCTTTGAATCTTTCAATCCAATATGTACACCCGCCTCAGCGAATCTTCCCGCCAGCAAATTGATTCTGCTTCCGAAATGCGAAAACTTTCGAAAGGAGAAATACTTTTTCACGAAGGCAAGATTCCGGCGCATGTTTATTTTCTCGTGAGCGGAAAAATGAAACTCTACACAACCGATCAGCAGGGACGCGAACAGATTATCCATCTGGCAGCTCCCGGCGACCTGATGGCTTACCGCGCCATTCTGGGTGGCGATTCGTTATCGTGCAGCGCTTCTGCATTGGAAGATTCCGAAGTGATGGTTGTGCCCCGGGAAATTTTCCTGCGTGTGCTGGAATCCGACGCGGAATTTTCGCACGCCGTTATTCGTTTGCTCACTGAGGAATTGCGTCATGCCGAACATCATCTTGCAGGACTTGCACGAAAGCCAGTGCGCGAACGATTGGCCGAAGTGTTGCTCATGCTTGCCGATAAATTCGGCTATGAAGCCGACGGAGAAACTTTGGCAGTGAAGTTATCGCGCGAGGAAATTGCCGGGCTTGCCGGTACGGCCACCGAAACTACCATCCGCCTCATCCACGCACTCGAAGAAGAAGGATTGATCACCATTTCCGGTCGCAGACTCCGCCTCGTGAACAAGGATGGTTTGCGCCATTTTCGGCTGTAACCAGTCATTTCAGGAGTGTTTATTTTTTCATCCACAGCTGTCCACATTTTGTCCGGCGATTCTTCCATTCCACTCGTCGGAAATTTCGGGAAGGAGGGTGAAAACACCTTTAATTTTGTGGCCAATGAAATTATACGGAGTTTTTTCGGGATGGATGATGGCGGCATTGATTGCCATGCCAAGCGTGGTGGGTGCGCAAACACCGGTAAATGGTTACGGACGTGTGGCGGCGATCGCCGGTTCAACACTCACGGTGACTAATGTCAGCGAAACTTACGACACATTCGAGGACGGAGAATTTGTGATCGTCATGCAGATGCAGGATGATGTGATCGGTGGGAATACCGGAAACTCCGCCACGTTCGGTGATGTTTCTGCTATTCAGTCGGCCGGACTTTACGAAGTAGCGATTATTGCTTCGCATACCGAAGTTTCATTCCTGCCTAATACGATCACACTCGCCTCAGCGCTTTCCAATACGTACCACACCGGGGTGAATGCCTGCGTTCAGATCATTTCGTATCCAACCCTGGGCTCTCCGAATTACACCAGTCCGGCATCGGGCATTTCTGCCAGTCTCTGGGATGGAAATACGGGCGGCGTAACTGCTTTCCGCGTGAATGGAATTCTCACGATCGGAGGCAGTATTAACGCCGATGGTGCGGGTTTTCGTGGAGGCTCAAAGAACGTTACGAACGGTTATACCGGTTGCGATGGAACAACTTACCGCACTACGGTTGGCACGCGTTACGCCGGTAAAGGCGAAGGAATTTATCTGAACACCAATGCGGGTTATGCAGCTGGCCGGGGCAAAATGCTCAATGGCGGCGGGGGTGGTAATGATGTCAATGCCGGTGGTGCCGGAGGCGGAAATTACTCGGCCGGAGGAGACGGTGGCATTGGCTGGACGCCTGCGGGCACGGGCTGTTCACCGGGAGTTGGTGGATTAGGAGGAACTTTCCTCAGCGCATACATTTCCGGATCGCGCCTTTTTATGGGCGGTGGCGGAGGCGGCGGTCACGAAAATGATGGAGTCGGAACAGCCGGTAGCAACGGTGGCGGCCTCGTACTGATCCGGGCCAATTCCATTGCTACATCCGGTATCTGTGCGAACAGAACCATCAGTGC
>DATHKF010000798.1:0-17267 GCA_035489505.1 Bacteroidia bacterium
GGGCGGAGCGTTTGGACAAGGGGAAGGTGTTGGCTGATCCGGGCGAAGTCGAGAATCATGAAAATCGCACATCTTTCCAGGGCGATCTACCCGGTAATTTCCGCGGTCAACGCCTCATACAACTTCTTCAACTCGGGATGCGTCATCCATTGGTGCTCCACGAACTGAACTTTCACGTTACCCTTTGGTTTACAAATTCGTACTGTCATCCTCAACCCGCCACGTGGACCCGTATGCTCCGGTTGGAAAGTGATCACTGCGTTTTCATAGTTGAGCTGGAGCATCTTTTCCTTACCGAAACTCGCATACTTCACCGTGATCAGTTTGGCAGAGCGGTCAACGGCCACTAAAGTTTCTTCTCGCCTGCTAACCACGATCAGCATGATGAAAAGAAAAAATCCGGCGAATGGAATCAACGATTGAAAAAAACAAATGCACAAAATCAAGGATACTGCCGCGATGATAGAACCAAACTTACCAATGGTGTGGAAGAGTGGGAAGCGGGAGTAGAAGATTTCGGAGTGAGGCATGCTGGCAATGACAAAGGTCGTGAATTAAGCTATCCATCGCCCTTCCCAACTCTCCAAGGGTTGTATCCTTTTCTGGGTTAGCCAGGCTATGCATAGTTCCATAGAAACGAAATTTCCGTAGCCGGTGCGCAGGCATCGGGTTACGCATATGAGCGGTAACCAGAACCCCGTAGGGGTGGAATCCTTTCACGACACGAGCCCCGTAGGAGCGGAATATTCGTAGCCCGATGCGTAAGCATCGGGTTACGAATACGAACGGCTACCAGAACCCCCGTAGGGGTGAAACAAATTCAATCCACACAATCAATCTCACTCAACCCAACTCACATCCTCCGCGCTAAGATCGGTTTTGGAGAAATGATCTTTCGATCCTCATCCACGACCAATTACAAACGCCATCCAAAAACTTACCGAGGGCAGTCTTTTGTTGATCTGTTACTTTCGACGGAGAAGATGTCAATTTTTACCAGGTTTCAGTTTCTTTAAAAACTGTATTACTTCTGATGCAGATTCCGAAAATTCCGTAACTGCGTCTTCGCGATTATTAAATGCCCATTGAACGACCTTTTGAAGCAATTCACTTTTGCGCTGCTGTCGTTTCTTACGGTCCGCCGCCGCAAATACTGCTTGAACATCTTTCTGAAATCTTGTCGGATAGTACTCCTCGAATCGGTGAGCAGTGAAATTTCCAAAATGCTCCCTAGGCCATTGCGAATAAATTTCTTTCAATTTGGCAATACAATTCTGACCAGCTTCATCACCATCCGCCATAACCCACGCCCTCTTATTATAAATCGGATTTGTATGAATAAAAACGAATAGTCTATTAAAATCCTGAACTCTCACCTCCAAATCATCTACACCGCGGGCTGCTATGGTTTTTATTCTTCCATAAAGTTCTGGAGCGAAGCTGGGAATAAGAAAATCGCGAATTATCTGTTCGGCTGAAGATTCTTCCAACAGCAAATATCCATGATACAAGTCAAAATCCTGAAATTCATATCCCAGCTTGTGTAATATTTGCATTCGACTTTCAGGAGTGTTTTGAATTTCAGAAATATGTGAAGTAGGAATGTTCTTGTACTCTGCGTTATCTGTTCCATGCGGACTCCATTCGGTGTAAAATATTTTCGAATCCGGGGCGGCTCCCAAATATTTTAATACAATATGGGAATGGGTGGAGACGATGAACTGGTTTTGATTCGATTTACTAACAATTAGCGCCAATAATTTCTTTAAAGCCTCCGGGTGAATATCATTTTCCAATTCTTCTATTAAAAAATAGTTTATTGTTCTCCGTTAACAATATGACAATTAATCCCAAAATATTTGCCACTCCCTCCCCTATTGCCCTCAATGAAATCGTTTCTCCATCGCGTATCATAATTCCTACATCGAAATTATTATTGCCCTCACCTGCAATCGTACCAATCTTGAACTGTAATATATCCAAACATAGTCTATTGAATTCCTCACTTAGTGCATTGGCCGGACTAGATATTTTAGCAATCTTTGATGCAAGATTTCTGAAATTTTCAGACACCCGATACATTTCATCTTTACCCCCCTGTCCTTCGTAGTAGTCAGTCTTCCTCTTTGCTAAATAGGGATAAATAAAATTTCCACTGGCTTCACTATCGGAAAAGTCCTTGAACTCAACCAGTTTATCGTTATCTGGCGGTAACATTTCTCCCCTCTTATTTTTTCTTAAGAGCTTACTAGGAAAATAGTATCCGCTTCTTTTGTTCTTATCAGACAACTCAATAAAAATCGTCTGTCTCGAATCGAATGTTTTGTAAGTGGCAGCACTCTTGTGATTAAATAGATTCCTCTCCTTAACTGTGATTTCCTTCAACTGAATGTCAATCTGCCCAAACTTCGCCAGTTTTCGAACCTCGATACTTTGACTATTGTGCCCAGTTTGCAAACAGTATGCGGCCCTAATAATGGTAGATTTTCCAGAATTATTCTTGCCAACCAAAATGTTTATTCCGCGACTTAACTGGATGATTTCCCGGGTAAAACTCCTTACGTTGGTTAAGCCTAGCGTTTCGATATACATGGAACAATGATTAAAGTTGTATTACATTCACAATTGATCATACTTCTTATTCGAACCTTTAGCCTTGTCCACGGGGTACTTTGCTGCGTTAATTCGGAGTTTATCAGATACTATTTCATTCACATCAACATCGTAAGTATGCGCAAGTAACAATGCAGAATAAAAGACATCCGCCAATTCCAGCTTCAATTTTTCAACGTTAACATCCTCACTTTTCTTCCAGAGAAATAACTCCAATAATTCCGAAGCTTCGACATTCAAGTTAATTGCCAGATCTTTTCCAGTATGAAACTGTGCCCAATTCCGCTCATCCCGGAATTCAAGAATCTTTTTAGTTAGTTCTTTGATTTCGCCCATGTGATTATCCTTTGAAAATATTTGAATTGTGCCAATCAATATATGATTTCGACGGTCTATCAAGATCACGATGAGGAAGAATCCCTAGTGTCTTGCCATGAAACTGGTAATACTCTTTCCCGTTTTCATATTCTTCTTTAATGCGCTTACTGACTTCGACTTTAAGATCATTTGTAATCGTAACATATCCATTATCAAACAATTTATGAATATCGGATCGAAGCAATAGCCCGTTGGAAATAAAATGAGGGCCCGATTTCGCGTAGGGTTTTATATGTGCTGCTTCAAGAACCGGCAACGTTCTTTCTCCACTGATCGCACACTTCCTGGAATATGCATCCGTGACCATAACACGGAAAGCACCTTGACCCAATCTCACTTTTCTCAACACAGATTTACCGTATTGAGCCTCTGATTCTTCAAGAATTAATTGGCTCTTTTCACCGTCGGTCTGTTGATCAATGCTGTAGCGATGTAAGGTGCTTTCAACCGTCTTCCAGAGAGCTAATCCAACAGGGTTTTCGGTCGAATAAGATTTCCCTTGAACAATATTCTGGCTCCAATCAACCGGGGTGGCGATCCAATCTTCTGGTTTGAAAAAAATAGGGTTGGTCAGCACTATACAACCAATGCTGGGATTTTCGTTCAACGTATTGTCACGAGCTCGTAACCGGCGAATGTTATTATAGAACTCCTCATAAGTTTCGGCGCCATTTCTATTGGCAAAAATTTCCCAAACCATGGAAATAGGTAAAATAGAATGTGTTGAAAAAAATCCAACCCCTCCAATTACGTTCAAAGGACTTTTAAGTTTGAAAAGAAAAGGAGCACCGGGCTCAATTGCTTTGAATGTCGCCCTTCCGCCGGGTTGCCAGAAATTTACGTCCTCCGGATTAATCCGACCAAGATAATTATACCATTCGGTATCCGTTACTCCAACATAAAATTTCATCTACATAAATGTAATTCATCGGAAGCCGCGAAACAACTACTGCAAAAACGCCTCGGTCTCCCGAGGCATTTTTCCATTTTCGTTTCGAATTCGAGTAAGCCTAAGCCTCCCCCATCGTCTCCTTCTTCACCACCCTCAACTTCTCATATTCCCCTTTCGAGCCCACAACAAGTTTTTCGTATCTGTACAATCCGTTAATCACCGCATAATCCTCACGCCGCCGGTTTCTTCTTCTTCCCCTTACGCGAACTCTCTTCCTTCATCTCCCGGATAGCTGCTGAAAGCAACTCCTTCTCTTTTGGTGTAAGCGGAGCCGGGTCGAAAACAACGTCAATGTCGTCAAGTCTTTCTATTTGGATTTTATACTTCTTTTTCATTTCTGGGTATCTGGAAAATATTTATCTACTAATTGCAAAGCCGGCTGTTCTGAGATAATCATCAAATGACCTCCAACGTGCCGTGCTCCCAACGATTTTTCATAATGTTCAATTAAGCGTGTCTTTGATCTGAAGGATACAACTCCACGGTTTCCCTGGTGGAAGGATAACCGGCAAGCGTACGCTACAAGGTTTGCCGCAACACCAATATAACGTTTACCCTTCCCTCTGTTGAAGGGTGCGTTTTCAAGCAGGTTCATGTAAATATGATCAGGCTGCTCGTAATGCTGATGAATCCTTGAACAGTACCCGGATCAATTGTAGCAACCAGCTTAAAAACATCCCGATCCGCGCTTTGAAATTCCTGCTTCCAGTTAAACGACCAGGCTTGTCCTTTCTTGATTCGCGTCAGATCATCCTTAATCAGTATCCGGACTTCCGTAGGAAGGCTCATTCCACTTAGCGCATCCTCAATGGAGTTTGTGATCTTGTCAATCTCAAAATCCAGGTACTGTTTTTTCACTTTCGCCACAATCAAATTTACAAAAATCGAAGCATTTTTCCGAGCGCATTTTTGCTTCCGGAATTGAACCTAAAAGCAGGTTTAACCTGCCGAATGCGGACAATAAATCACAAAAAAAAACGCCCCGGTTTCCCGAGGCGTTTCCATTTTCATTTCACTTAAGATTCGGCTTATTACGCCTCCTCCTCCATCGTCTCCTTCTTCGCCGCCATCAACTTCTCGTACTCCTCTTTCGAGCCTACAACAAGTTTTTCGTAGCTGCGCAATCCGGTTCCCGCTGGAATCAAGTGACCAACAATTACGTTCTCTTTCAAACCTAAGAGTGAATCCTGCTTGCCGTTTACAGCTGCTTCGTTCAGGACTTTTGTAGTTTCCTGGAACGATGCCGCAGACACCCACGAGTTTGTCTGGAGTGACGCACGTGTGATACCCTGGAGAATTTGTGATGATGTTGCAGGTACTGCATCGCGCGCGTCAACCAATGCCTGGTCTTTACGCTTGAGCATCGAATTTTCATCACGCAACCTGCGCGCAGAGATAATCTGTCCTGCTTTGAAGCTCTGTGAATCGCCAGGCTCAATAACCACTTTCTTCGCGAAGAGACGATCGTTCTCTTCCATGAAGTCAGCCTTGTTGATGATCTGCGTTTCGAGGAACATCGTATCACCCGGATCAACGATGTCTACTTTACGCATCATCTGGCGAACGATTACTTCAAAATGCTTGTCGTTGATCTTCACACCCTGCAAACGATATACTTCCTGTACTTCGTTTACCAGGTATTCCTGTACTGCAGTTGGTCCTTTGATCGCGAGGATATCTCCTGGGCTGATGCTTCCATCAGACAGTGATTCGCCAGCGCGGATAAAGTCGTTCTCCTGCACAAGAATGTGTTTCGACAACGGAATCAAATATGTTTTCTTTTCACCGGTGCGTGACTCAACGAGCACTTCGCGGTTACCACGTTTGATCTTACCGAAAGTAACTACACCGTCGATCTCTGATACAACAGCCGGGTTACTTGGGTTACGTGCTTCGAACAATTCGGTCACACGTGGAAGACCACCTGTGATATCGCCTTGCTTACCGAGTGCACGCGGGATCTTAACGAGAATTTGTCCTGCCTCGATTTTCTGACCGTCATCAATGATGATGTGTGCAGCAACCGGGATGTTATACGTTTTCAGGATCTCCTCACCGTTGATGATACGCATCGACGGGTTCTTCGTCTTGTCTTTCGATTCAGTGATTACTTTCTCACGGAAGCCTGTTTGTTCGTCAGACTCTTCGCGGAATGTGATGCCTTCTTCGATATGATCGAATTCGATTTTACCACCGAACTCGGAAACGATTACCGCGTTGTACGGATCCCAATCGCAGATCACCTGGCCTTTTTTCACGTTCTCACCATTCTTCACATACAGTACCGATCCGTAAGGAACGTTACCTGTAGTGAGAACAATTCCGGTGTTCACGTCACTGATGCGCATCTCAGCCGAACGGCCGATAACAACATTCTGTGAGCCTTCTTCGGTTTTGCGTATTACTGTACGCAGTTCATCCATTTCAATGATACCGTCGTATTTCGCTTCCAGTTTAGAAGCAGCAGCTGAACCACCCGCAACACCACCTACGTGGAATGTACGGAGTGTAAGCTGTGTACCCGGCTCACCGATAGACTGTGCTGCAATTACACCAACCGCTTCACCTTGCTGAACCATGCGGCCTGTTGCGAGGTTACGTCCGTAACATTTCGCGCACACACCTTGTTTCGATTCGCAAGTCAATACCGAACGGATCTCGAGGGTTTCAATTGCTGAATTCTCGATCTGCGTAGCGTACTCTTCTGTGATTTCCAATCCGGAACCAATGATCAGGTCGCCGGTTTGTGGATCGTATACATCGTGAACTGTAGTACGACCAAGAACGCGGTCATATAACGATTCAACAACTTCATCACTCTTCTTCAATGCTGATGCAACAAGACCGCGAAGTGTTCCGCAATCAGGCTGGCTGATTACAACATCCTGTGCAACGTCAACGAGACGACGTGTGAGGTAACCCGCATCCGCTGTTTTCAAAGCGGTATCGGCAAGACCTTTACGTGCACCGTGCGTAGAGATGAAGTACTCAAGGATCGACAGACCTTCTTTGAAGTTGGAGATAACCGGGTTCTCGATAATCTCTCCACCCGAAGAACCTGCTTTCGAAGGCTTGGCCATCAGACCACGCATTCCACCGAGCTGTTTGATCTGTTCTTTCGAACCACGCGCACCGGAATCAAGCATCATGTAAACAGGGTTGAAACCTTGTCTGTCTGACGACAATTGATCCAATACTTTCTTCGTGATGCGGTTGTTCGTATGTGTCCAGATGTCGATGATCTGGTTGTAACGTTCGTTGTTGGTGATGAAGCCCATGTTGTAGTTCATCTTCACCTCGTCAACCTGGGTGTTTGCTTCAGCGATCATTTTTTCCTTTTCTTCAGGAACAATGATGTCGCCAAGGTTAAACGAAAGTCCGCCTTTGAATGCCATGCGGAAACCAAGTTCTTTGATATCGTCAAGGAACTTCGCAGTGCTCGCCATTCCGGTTTCTTTCAATACGTAACCGATAATGTCACGCAACGATTTCTTCGTGAGAAGTTCGTTGATGTAACCGGCATCGTGCGGAACAACCTGGTTGAAGAGAATACGGCCAAGCGTTGTCTCGATTATTTTCGAAACAAGTTTTCCGTCTTCCTTCTGGTTAGGCACTTTCACTTTCACGAATGCATTCAGTTCAACGCGTCCTTCATTGTACGCGATGATTGCTTCTTCTGCATTGTAGAAAACAAGGCCTTGTCCTTTTACAACAAGAGTATCATCCGTTTTCTTGCCCTTGGTCATGTAGTACAGACCAAGTACCATGTCCTGTGAAGGAACCGTGATAGGCGCACCGTTCGCAGGGTTCAGGATGTTATGTGATGCAAGCATCAGCATTTGTGCTTCGAGGATTGCCGCGTTCCCCAATGGAACGTGCACCGCCATCTGGTCACCGTCAAAGTCAGCGTTGAATGCTGTACATACGAGCGGGTGAAGCTGGATCGCTTTTCCTTCGATCAGTTTTGGCTGGAAAGCCTGGATACCCAAACGGTGAAGTGTCGGAGCACGGTTCAACAGAACCGGGTGACCTTTCAAAACGTTTTCAAGAATATCCCAAACTACTGCGTCTTTGCGATCAACAATTTTCTTTGCTGATTTTACCGTCTTCACAATTCCGCGCTCAATAAGTTTGCGGATGATAAACGGTTTGAAAAGCTCAGCCGCCATGTCTTTCGGAAGACCGCACTCGTGCAGTTTCAGTTCTGGTCCAACGACGATTACTGAACGCGCAGAGTAATCCACACGCTTACCAAGCAAGTTCTGACGGAACCGGCCCTGCTTACCTTTCAAGGAATCAGAAAGTGATTTCAGTGCACGGTTTGATTCTGTCTTCACCGCGTTTGACTTACGCGAATTGTCGAACAGGGAATCAACTGCTTCCTGCAACATACGTTTCTCGTTGCGGAGAATTACGTCTGGTGCTTTGATCTCGATCAAACGCTTCAAACGGTTGTTACGGATAATTACGCGACGGTACAGATCGTTCAGATCCGATGTTGCGAAACGTCCGCCATCCAGTGGAACGAGTGGGCGAAGTTCAGGTGGAATAACAGGAACAACTTTGATGATCATCCATTCCGGACGATTCTCAACTACTTTGTTTGCCTGGCGGAATGCTTCAACAACCTGCAAGCGCTTCAAAGCTTCGTTCTTACGCTGCTGTGAAGTTTCGTTGCTGGCTTTGTGACGCAGTTCGTACGACAACTCGTCAAGCTTCGTGCGCTGGAGCAAATCATACAATGCTTCTGCTCCCATTTTCGCTACGAACTTGTTCGGGTCCATATCGTCCAGGTACTGGTTCTCCTTCGGAAGCGTCTCGAGGATTTCGAGGTACTGGTCTTCTGTCAGGAAGTCCATGTGGTTAATTCCATCAGGACCTTTTACACCGGCGTTAATTACTACGTAACGTTCGTAGTAAATGATCATGTCCATCTTCTTAGTTGGAAGACCAAGCAGGTAACCGATCTTGTTTGGCAATGAACGGAAGTACCAGATGTGTGCTACAGGAACGGTCAGGCTGATGTGGCCCATACGCTCGCGACGCACTTTCTTCTCGGTTACTTCCACACCGCAACGGTCGCAAACAATACCCTTATAACGGATACGCTTGTACTTGCCGCAATGACATTCCCAGTCTTTTACTGGTCCGAAGATCCGCTCGCAGAACAAACCATCACGTTCTGGTTTGTACGTACGATAGTTGATCGTCTCCGGCTTGAGTACTTCTCCGCTCGAACGCTCAAGAATGGATTCCGGGGAAGCCAGGCTGATCGTGATGGTAGAGAAGTTGCTCTTTATTTTGACATCTTTTCTGAAAGACATGCTTTATTGATTTACGATGTACAATTTTCAGTGAAAGTGGTGCCAGGTGTTACCACCCGGCACCGCTGTAATATACTAGTCAAGACTAACATTGAGTGCAAGACCACGAAGCTCATGGAGCAATACATTGAACGACTCAGGAATTCCTGGCGTTGGCATGTTCTCTCCTTTTACAATCGCTTCGTACGCTTTTGCACGACCTACAACGTCATCCGACTTAATCGTGAGGATTTCCTGCAGGATGTTCGAAGCACCGAATGCTTCCAACGCCCACACTTCCATCTCACCAAAACGCTGGCCACCGAACTGTGCTTTACCACCCAACGGCTGTTGTGTAATAAGCGAGTATGGTCCGATTGAACGCGCGTGCATTTTGTCGTCAACCATGTGACCGAGTTTCAGCATGTAGATGATACCTACTGTTGCAGGTTGATCAAATGGTACGCCTGTTCCTCCGTCAGTCAGGAATGTACGGCCATAACGCGGTACACCTGCTTCGTCAGTATAGTGGTTGATTTCGTCAATGGTTGCACCATCAAAAATCGGTGTCGAGAACTTCAGTCCGAGACGCTCACCTGCCCACGCAAGTACAGTTTCGTAAATCTGTCCAAGGTTCATACGCGATGGTACGCCCAGTGGGTTCAGTACGATGTCAACCGGCATTCCGTCATCGGAGAATGGCATTTCTTCTTCGCGCACGATACGGGCAACAATACCCTTGTTACCGTGACGACCCGCCATTTTATCACCAACTTTCAATTTACGTTTCTTCGCGATGTACACTTTCGCAAGCTGTACAATTCCTGCCGGTAATTCATCACCAACCTGGAGTGCGAATTTTTTACGCTTGTAAACTCCGCCGAGGTCATTGTTCTTGATGTTGAAGTTGTGCATGATTGTACGCACAGAATCACTTACATCAGGTTCGCTGGTCCACTTCGATGGATTCACGTTGTTGAAGTCGATCTTCTCAAGAACTTTCACCGAGAACTTCGTTCCTTTTGCAACAACTTCTTCTTTCAGGTTATTGAATACACCTGCAGACGTTTTTCCGTTGAGAATGTTGTTGAGTTTATCAATCAGGATCGTGCGCAATGCTGCTTCTTCAACAGATTGTTCTTTATCCAGTTTCTCAACGAGTGATTTCTCGTCAGCTTTGGTCTTCTTGTCTTTGATCGCGCGTGAGAAAAGTTTCTTGTCGATAACAACTCCACGGATAGACGGTGGAACTTTCAACGAAGCATCTTTTACGTCACCTGCTTTATCACCAAAGATCGCGCGGAGGAGTTTTTCTTCCGGTGAAGGATCGGTTTCTCCTTTTGGTGTGATTTTACCAATCAGGATATCGCCTTCTTTCACTTCAGCACCTACGCGGATCAATCCGTTTTCGTCGAGGTCTTTTGTTGCCTCTTCAGAAACGTTTGGAATATCTGCAGTCAGTTCTTCAAGACCGCGTTTCGTGTCACGAACTTCCATCACGTACTCATCGATGTGAATCGACGTGAAGATATCTTCGCGAACTACTTTCTCGCTGATTACAATCGCATCCTCGAAGTTGTAACCTTTCCATGGCATGAATGCCACTTTCAGGTTGCGACCCAATGCAATTTCACCGTCTTTCGTAGCGTAACCTTCGCAAAGGATGTGACCTTTTTTAACCTTGTCACCTTTACGCACCATCGGGCGGATATTGATGCAAGTGCTTTGGTTCGTCTTACGGAACTTCGTGAGTTTGTATGATTTGATATCGTCGTCGAAGCTCAACATGCGCTCTTTGTCAGTGCGGTTGTAGCGGATAACGATTTCGTTTGCGTCAACGTATTCAACAACTCCGTCGCCTTCTGCAGCTGCGAGTACACGCGAATCTTTTGCAACAAGACCTTCGAGACCGGTTCCAACAATCGGAGCCTGCGGACGAAGAAGCGGAACTGCCTGGCGCTGCATGTTCGATCCCATCAGTGCGCGGTTAGCGTCATCATGCTCAAGGAAAGGAATCAACGATGCTGCGATCGACGCAATCTGGTTTGGAGCAACGTCCATCAGTGCGAGCTGGCTTGGCTCAACAACCGGGAAGTCACCTTCGAAACGCGCTTTAACACGCACATCGTGGAAGTTTCCTTTTTCGTCGAGGCCTGCATTTGCCTGTGCAATGATTTTCGAATCTTCTTCTTCTGCGGTCAGGTAAATCACCGGCTTGTTCACGTCAGCTTTACCGTTTGTAACTGTGCGGTAAGGTGTTTCGATGAAACCAAGCTTGTTGATTTTCGCGTAAACGCAAAGTGAAGAGATCAGACCGATGTTCGGACCTTCCGGAGTTTCGATCGTACACAAACGACCGTAGTGCGTGTAGTGTACATCACGAACCTCGAAACCTGCGCGTTCACGGGAAAGACCTCCTGGCCCGAGTGCAGAGAGACGACGCTTGTGCGTGATCTCCGCAAGCGGATTCGTTTGATCCATGAACTGCGAAAGCTGGTTCGTTCCGAAGAACGAGTTGATCACCGAAGAAAGTGTCTTCGCGTTGATCAGGTCGGTTGGTGTAAATACTTCGTTGTCACGAACGTTCATACGCTCGCGGATCGTACGCGCCATACGCGCAAGACCTACACCAAACTGTGAATACAATTGTTCACCAACTGTACGCACGCGACGGTTTGACAAGTGATCAATATCATCGATATCAGCCTTGGAGTTGATAAGTTCGATCAGGTACTTGATGATCGCGATGATATCATCTTTCGTCAACACGCGTGTTTCAGAAGATGTATCTGATTTCAGTTTTTTGTTCAGACGGTAACGTCCAACTTCACCGAGATCGTAACGCTTATCCGAGAAGAACAGCTTGTCGATAATTCCACGTGCTGTTTCTTCATCCGGTGGTTCAGCATTACGAAGCTGACGGTAAATGTGCTCCACAGCTTCCTTCTCTGAGTTGGAAGTATCTTTCTGGAGCGTATTGTAGATGATTGAATAATCAAGGTGGGCAGCGTCCTCTTTGTGAAGGATAATTGACTTCACGTTCGCATCAACGATCAGGTCGATGTGGCTGTTTTCGAGGAGTGTTTCGCGATCGATAATAACTTCGTTACGCTCGATAGAAACAACTTCGCCGGTATCTTCATCCACGAAATCTTCAACCCATGTTTTGAGAACACGTGCAGCAAGTTTCCTTCCTACAACGGCTTTCAAAGCAGCTTTGCTCACTTTCACTTCATCGGCGAGGCCGAAGAGTTCGAGAATCTGTTTATCACTTTCCCAACCAATTGCACGGAGCAATGTAGTTACCGGAAGCTTTTTCTTACGGTCGATGTACGCATACATGACATTGTTGATGTCTGTTGCGAATTCGATCCATGATCCTTTGAACGGGATAACACGTGCTGAATACAGTTTTGTTCCGTTCGCGTGGCGGCTCTGACCGAAGAATACGCCCGGTGAGCGGTGAAGCTGGGAAACAATAACGCGTTCTGCACCGTTGATCACGAAAGTTGCACGCGGGGTCATGTACGGGATAGTTCCCAGGTACACGTCCTGTACAATTGTTTCGAAATCCTCGTGTTCAGGATCTGTACAATATAATTTCAGCTTTGCCTTGAGGGGCACGCTGTACGTTAATCCGCGCTCGATACACTCGTCGAGTGAGTAGCGTGGCGGATCGATAAAGTAATCGAGGAATTCCAGAACGAAATTGTTCCGGGCGTCAGAGATAGGAAAGTTTTCGCTGAATACTTTGTAAAGTCCTTCGTCCTGACGGTTTTCGCTGGTAGTCTCCAGCTGGAAGAAATCCTGGAACGATTTCAATTGAATATCCAGGAAATCCGGGTAATCAATCTGCACTTTGCTTTTCGCAAAGGAGATACGTTGCTGTTTATTTTTTGTTTCCAAGGCCATTTTAAAATTTTGTAGTGATACGGAAAGCTCAATTAGCAACAAAATGGTTTAGACCTGTCCCTCGTGTACACGAGGGAACCAGGTCTAAACCTGAAACGTGGATGAATTGAGAATTACTTAACCTCAACTTCAGCTCCAGCGTCAGTAAGCAGCTTTTTAAGATTTTCCGCGTCTTCTTTGCTGATACCTTCTTTGATAGGCTTAGGAGCACCATCAACGAGATCTTTCGCTTCTTTCAGTCCGAGACCAGTTGCGTCTTTCACAACTTTCACAACCTGAAGTTTTTGACCGCCACCGCTTTTCAAGATAACATCAAATGTTGTCTTTTCAGCCGCAGCAGCTCCACCGCCACCAGCAGCAACTACTACTGCTGCAGCAGCCGGTTCGATACCGTAATCGTTCTTCAGAATGTCAGCAAGGTCTTTCACTTCTTTTACTGTGAGGTTCACAAGCTGCTCAGCAAATGCTTTAACGTCTGCCATTTTATTTTGGTTTTTTTGAGATTAGACTTAATTAGTAATAGTTCTATTTGAGTTCCGGAGTAACAATAAGTTTTAAGCCGGATTTTCAGAAGATGCTTCAGCACCTCCCTCTTTCTTTTCTGCGTTTGCAACGAGTCCTGAAATTACATTTCGGGCAGGAGCCTGGAGAGCTGCAATGATGTCGCCAATCATTTCGTTTTTCGATTTGATTGCTGCGAGTGAGTCGAGTTGGTCATCACCAACGTAAACACTCTTCTCAACATATGCCGCTTTCAGTACAGGTTTCTTGTTCTTGATGCGGAACTCTTTGATAAGTTTCGCCGGACCTGCACTTGTGTCCGAAAACATAATCGAAGTGGAGCCTTTCAACGCAACATACATTCCCGACCATTCACTGTCGTTGGTACGCTCTAATGCTTTGCGAAGCAAGGTATTTTTTACAACGATCAGCTTAATTTGCCGTTCGTGACACGCTTTCCTCAGAGCACTCGTCTTGTCAGACGGAAGTTCTGAAGTGTCAGCGAGGTAAAAATTCTTGCTTGCGGCAAGAAGACCCGCGATATGATCAATGATCTGTGATTTATTTTCTTTGTTCATCTGTCAACTGATTAAGCAATTGTCTTGCTTTCGATTTGTACGCTAGGGCTCATGGTGCTTGATACATACACTGATCGCATGTATTCACCTTTTGCAGAAGCAGGTTTCAGTTTCAAAATCGTTGAAAGGATTTCGTTTGCGTTATCAGCCAACATGGCTGCGTCGAAAGAAACTTTTCCAACAGGTACGCAGATGATTCCGGCTTTGTCAACCTTGAAATCAATCTTACCTGCTTTGGATTCTTTCGTTGCTTTACCAACATCCATAGTAACGGTTCCGGTTTTAGGGTTTGGCATAAGTCCGCGGGGTCCGAGGATTTTACCCAAAGCACCAACCTTACCCATCATGGATGGAGTGGTGATGATCACGTCAACATCAGTCCAGCCTTCACGGATTTTCGTGATGTAATCGTCACCTCCTACAAAATCAGCGCCCGCAGCTGTTGCTTCGGCTTCTTTATCAGGTGTGCAGATTACCAGTACGCGGACATTTTTTCCCGTTCCGTGCGGAAGAGAAACTGATCCACGAACCATCTGGTTCGCTTTACGCGGGTCAACGCCGAGGCGGATGCTCAGATCCACAGATGCGTCGAACTTTGTTGTTGAAATTTCCTTAACGATTTTAGCCGCGTCGCTCACGTTGTACTGCTTGGTAGCATCGTACTTCCCGAGGATCGCCTTTCTTTTTTTAGTCAGTTTAGCCATTCGACTGATTTTGTGACGTGCAAACGATCGTTGGTCTTCCGCGGATCTCCGTCTGGTTTAACTTATGAGGATTACTTTTTAAGCGGACTCGTGCCCGTAACAGCTACACCCATGCTGCGAGCTGTTCCTGCTACCATGCTCATTGCTGATTCCACGGTAAAACAGTTGAGATCGGGCATTTTTGCTTCTGCTATTGTGCGCACCTGTTCCCATGAAATTGATCCCGCTTTTTTGCGGTTCGATTCACCTGAGCCCAGTTGGATTTTAGCGTGTTCTTTGATCTGCACAGCTACCGGCGGAGTCTTGATGATAAATTCGAATGATTTATCACTATACACCGTGATGATAACCGGAAGAACTTTCCCAGCCTTGTCCTGCGTACGAGCATTGAATTGCTTGCAAAAATCCATGATGTTCACGCCTTTCGCACCCAATGCAGGTCCGATTGGTGGTGAAGGGTTAGCAGCGCCACCCTTAATCTGGAGTTTAATCAGAGCACTTACTTCTTTTGCCATTGTACAGTTTACTTACTTGTTTTTGTTTCTGTTATGTTTTGGAAGCGCGTAACAGCGAATCAGTAATGCAGTCTTATTCTTTTTCTACCTGCATGTAGTTGAGCTCAAGCGGCGTTTTTCTTCCGAAAATTTTCACCATCACTTTGAGCTTCTTCTTCTCTTCGTTGATCTCTTCGATCACACCCGAGAACGTGTTGAATGGTCCGTCGATCACTTTCACCTGTTCCCCAACCACAAACTGGTTGAGCATGGTTTCTTCAGCACCTGCCATCTCATCGACCTTACCAAGGATACGGTTGATCTCAGCTTGTCTCAGCGGAACAGGATCTCCTGTTTTGGAACCGAGGAAGCCAATTACTCCCGTAATATTTTTCAGCAAGTGAGGAATTTCCCCCACGAGCGAACCTTCAAGCATGACGTAACCAGGGAAAATGTTTCTTTCCTTGCTTACTTTTTTCCCGTTACGGATCTGAATTACCTTCTCCATCGGGATCAGCACCTGTGTTACAAAGTCGCCGAGACCCAGACGGGAAATTTCAGACTCTACATATTGCTTGATCTTTTTCTCCTTACCGTTCACCACGCGCAATACGTACCACTTCTTTACCTGCGAATCGTTATTTTGAATTTCAGCCATTGTCCAGGTGAGTGTTGCTCTTTGTAATTAGTTCAGTTTATAAATAAACTCCATACCGTACTGGAATGCGAAATCCATCACGAAAACCACAATTGCAAAAATTACTGTGGCGATCATTACGATGATTGCGCTTTCCTGCAACTCAGGCCATGAAGGCCAGGTTACTTTACGTACGAGTTCATCGTACACTTCATCAAAATATGTTCTGATCCTATTCATCTTGTTTCATTTTCGAGAAGAAAATTGCTTCTCATTCGTTGCACGGGCACCAGGACTCGAACCTAGATCAACGGTTTTGGAGACCGCTATTCTACCATTGAACTATGCCCGTAAATCCAATTCAGGTTCAAATACTGCGCACTTTTTTACTGGATTACTGCGCACTGTATTTGGCAGCGAAAGGAGTACGGCATTTTATAGCCGCACTCCTTCGTCTGCTTATTGTTTCGGTCGGATTACTTCGTAATCTCGATAACCTGTCCTGCACCAACGGTACGGCCACCTTCGCGGATCGCGAAACGAAGACCTTTGTCCATTGCGATCGGAACGATCAGCTTCACGCTGATAGTCACGTTATCACCAGGCATTACCATCTCACGTCCTTCAGGAAGTGTGATTTCGCCGGTAACGTCAGTTGTACGGAAGTAAAACTGCGGACGGTATTTGTTATGGAATGGAGTGTGACGTCCACCTTCTTCTTTTTTCAGTACGTAGATCTCAGCGTTGAAATCGTGATGCGGAGTGATAGAACCCGGCTTCGCGATAACCATACCGCGACGGATAGCGTCCTTATCAATACCACGCAGGAGCAAACCTACGTTGTCACCAGCTTCACCGCGATCAAGAAGTTTGCGGAACATTTCAACACCTGTGCAGGTAGATTTCAATTTCTCTTCCTGCATGCCGATGATTTCCACATCTTCACCTACGTTGATAACGCCAGTCTCGATACGACCAGTAGCAACTGTACCACGACCAGTGATCGTGAATACATCTTCCACTGACATCAGGAAAGGCTTGTCTCTGTCACGCGCAGGAGTTGGGATGTATGAATCAACCGCATCCATCAATTCCATGATTTTATCAACCCACTTAGGCTCTTTGTTCAAGCCACCGAGTGCAGATCCACGGATGATAGGTGTGTTGTCGCCATCGAACTTATAGAATGTAAGCA
>DATHKF010000799.1:0-2075 GCA_035489505.1 Bacteroidia bacterium
ACGTAGAGCGCATTGAGATTGTTGAGGGACCGCTCTCGGTGAATTACGGCACGAACGCACTGGCCGGTGCTGTTAACCTCATCACCAAAAAATCGCAGGGCAATACGTTTTCCGTTCAGTCCGACAGCTATTACGAGAGCGCCGGGCATTACAATTTCACCGGGCGTGTTGGCGGACGACACAAAAACCTCGTTGCTTCATTTGCAGGCGGGAGAAATTTCTTTGACGGATGGTCTTCAACGCACAAACCGTTTTATGTCGACTGGCAACCCATTGCCGATTCAACGCGTTTTGATCAATGGAAACCCCGCGAACAGGTTTTTGGTTCGCTCTACGTTTGCCGGTTTTACCAGCGCGGATCCATTGGCCTGATGGCTGATGTGTTTGACGAAAAAATCACGAACCGCGGATTGCCGCGATTGCCTTACGGAGAAAATGCCTTCGATGATTTCTACTACACCCGGCGCTTGTCCGCCTCGCTCAACTGGAAACACCGGTTCAGCGACAGCATCAGTATACAGATCATCGGCGCAGCAAGCGATTTCCGTCGGATCAAGAACACATATTTCAGGAATCTGATTACGCTCGAAGACCAGCTTGTTGAAGGTTCCGGGTTGCAGGACACGTCCGGATTTTCATTGTACATGTTACGTGCCAGCATCACACGAGGCGGCGATTCACTCCGGTTTCGTTTTGAAAGTGGTGTTGATCTCAATACGGAAACAACTACCGGTCTACGCATCGCAGGTCGCACGCAGTGGATTGGTGATTATGCTGTATTCGCAACAGCAGAATACCGTCCCTGGCAAAAGCTAGTTGTGCGCAGCGGTTTACGATACGCCGTAAATACTGCATACAAAAGTCCGCTCATTCCTTCCGTGCACATACGCAGCGACCTGAACGAACATTTCTTCATCCGCGCCTCGTTTGCTTCCGGTTTCCGTGCGCCTTCGTTGAAAGAATTGTATTTCTACTTCGTAGACATCAACCACAACATCCGCGGAAATGAAAATCTCCGTGCAGAGGCCTCCAAAAATTTTATCGCCTCGCTCAACTGGCAGCAGAAAAACGAGAAATACAAAATCAACTTGAGCGTTTCCGGTTTTTACAACGACATACACAACCTCATTTCACTCGCACTCGTACAGGGAACGGAATACACGTACGTGAACATTGGTCGTTACAAAACCACCGGTGGCGGATTGAATGCCGATTTCCGTAATGAACATCTTCGCCTCAACGGAGGATTTTCGTACACGGGCCGGTACAATTTTCTGCACGAAGAATTCAGTCTTCCGCAATTTACATGGTCGCCCGAAGCGAGAATGTCTGTGACCTGGGTACCCGACTGGCACGACCTGGCGTTCGCTGTCTTTTACAAATACACGGGCATAACACCGGGCTTTACCGTTGACGAAAACAATACGGTATACAACACATCGATTCGTGATTACCATACTGCAGATGCCACCATCTCCAAAAAATGGTTGGGCGGAAAACTGATTACCGAAGCCGGCGTGCGCAACATCGCTAATGTGCAAAACGTTCAATCCACGATTGATGGTGGAAGCGCGCACAGCGGATCTGCCGGTTCAATGAGCGTTGGTACCGGCAGACAGTACTTCTTCAGTCTTCGCTGGAGTTTATCATTCGATAAAAAAACAGAATGAAAAAGATCATTTACAGTTTTGCTTTAGCATTAGTTTTCGTCTCCTGCGAGAAAGAAGAACTTCCGGTTGCGCCGCATGCAGCGGGTTCTGCCATTACTTCTACAGTGAACATGGAAGTGAATTACAAATGGCAGATTTATTTCGATCTCGAAACAAACCGTGTGGTAGGACAAAGCCTGAAAACTTCGTGGGACCTTGGATTTGAAACGGGCGAGAATGATTTTCGCATCATCGTGAACTCCGCCAAGTCCATGTTCGCACTCAACACGGGCGACACTGCATTTGTTTCGCTCACCGACACCAGCGGATTTGCGTTCGGAAAAACGTGGGATGCTTCTTCCGGAAACATGGATTCAACAGCCATCGGCAACTGGACTGCCGGTCACAACACCTACATCATCGACC
>DATHKF010000800.1:0-9289 GCA_035489505.1 Bacteroidia bacterium
CAAATTCCAAACGTGCGAGATGTGCGATATCACGGACTGTTTTGCTGTCGACTTTCATGCCTGCTGTAATTCCCGTGCAATTGTTTCGCGCACGGTGTGACGCAAATGTACCAAATCTTCTTCTGAAAGCCCCTTCGTGGGAATGGGTTTGTGTACCGTTACCCGCGCAATTCCGGGGCGACCGTGCGATTTGAAAAAGCCGCCGTTCTGCAGGAGTTTCCAGTTGTTTTTGAATGTAACGGGCACAATAGGAACCTGGTGATCGATGGCCATCCGGAAAGCACCGTTCTTAAACGGTTTCAATCGTCCGCGCGATTCGATCGTTCCTTCGGGGTACATAAAAACGCTTTCGCCTTTGCGGAGTTTTTCACTCACGGCCTGGTATGCGGCATACGAACCTGTGCGGCTTTTGCGGTTGACGTAGATGTTCATGTCGCGAAAAAAAACACGAAAGAGCGGAGCCTTTTCAATTTCTGCTTTGCCCATGTACACGAAGTATTTCGGAACAACTACGTAGCTCAGTACAATGTCGAGATACGAAGCGTGGTTCGCTACGTAAATGCACGTGTCCGGTAATTCCTCTTCAGGACATTCGCGTTTGATGCTGACCAAAACTCCGGGTACATGTGCAATCCACCGTGCCCAGATGCGCATGAAGCGGAAAGCTCCGTCGTACCGGTTTTTCTTCATGAGCAGCACCGCAAACACCGGGTACAAAACGACAAGTCCCGTGACGAAGTTCAGGATAAAGAAAATTTTCCAGAGTGTACGCGGGAGGAGACCGGCGTAGTGAGAAAGCATATCGTAAAGATACGGCATCGTAAATGAATCCTGACGAACAAAAAAGGGTCGTGCGCGGTGGACAGCACGCAATGCGCAGTCGCTTCCGAAGATGAAGTTCTACAGTATACGGTTTCGAAGGACTTGGCTTACGACTGCGTACTGATTTTACTGCGCACTGATTAAAACCCCATCGTAGCCCGCACACGTTGCAGCACCGGCGTCCCGATCACACGCGCTTTATCCGCTCCTTTTTTCAATTCACTTTCGAGCAGCGCCCTGTCGTTCATGAAACGGTTGTAAGCCTCACGCTCTGCACTGTATTTATTCATGATGAGTTCGAACAACGCGGTTTTGGCATGACCGTATCCGAACCCGCCAGCAAGATACTTTTCACGCAGGCTTGCAGTTTCTCCTGAATCTGCTCCCGCAATTACTTTGTACAAAGCGAACACATTGTCTGTATCCGGATTTTTCGGTGCTTCCATTGGCGTGGAGTCGGTGACCACACTCATGATCACTTTTTTCAGTTCTTTTTCAGGAAGAAAAATATTGATGAAGTTGCCGTACGATTTGCTCATTTTCCGTCCGTCAATTCCCGGAATGATCATCACGCTTTCGTCAATCTTTTCGTGCGGAACAACGAACAGCTCTTTCTGGTAATGGTGATTGATCTTCTCTGCGAGATCGCGCGTGAATTCGACATGCTGTTTCTGGTCTTTTCCAACCGGAACAAAATTCGTGTCGTACATCAGGATGTCTGCGGCCATCAGAACCGGGTACGTAAACAAACCTGTGTTCACATCGGCACCTGCAGCGGATTTGTCCTTGAACGAATGCGCGAGTTGTAAACGCTGGTACGACATGAAACAACTCAGGTACCAGGTAAGCTCGCAGACTTCCGGAACATCGCTCTGGCGGAAGAGAATGTGTTTGTCGGTATCGAGACCAAATGCGAGCCACGTTGCCGCTACCGCATACCGGCTTTCACGAATAAACTCTGCATCTTTTATGGAAGTGAGTGAGTGAAGATCGGCAATGAAATAAATGCTGCTGTTCGCTGCGTCCTTCGACAATCCGATGGCCGGAACAATGGCTCCAAGTAAATTGCCGAGGTGAGGAATGTTGCTGCTTTGAATACCGGTAAGAATGCGGGCCATGGTTGGTCGTCTTTAATGGAAAGACCAAAAGTAGCTAGAAGAGTTGAGGTTGAAAAGTGCCAGTCAGCGACTATTCGTCGTCAGTTCGAGTGCAGGCAAACTTTTTTTTGTCGCATCTCGATACGTTTTTCGTTCCTCAAAACACTCGATGTGACAAAAAAATGTTTGTCGGCGTATCGGGAACAGGCGAAAGGTTGCTGACGCTGACACCGATACTGATTAGTCGTTCGGCAGGTTCCCGCTGATCGTATAGGAAGGCGTGGGATTATGTGTCTGCTCCGATTTCCACAGATTTCCATTCACATAGATATTCAGCGTGAGATCGAATTGCGGACCGGTGCATTCCGTTTTCAGAGAAACAAACTGCTCCTTTTCCAGCATGAGTTTGTCGGAGGTCCAGTAATTGTCGTTGTTGGAAGCTACGTTTGATCCGCCTGTCGCATCACCGGTATACGTGATGTTAAACAGGGGTGCAGCAGCAGACGTTTCGCGCACAATAAATACAACTTCCATGAGCTCATCTTCTTTTTTACACGAAGAGAGGGTGATCAGGACAAAAAGAAAGACAATTGCGGAGGTCTTCATGATACTATTTTACGACAATTGGGGTTACGATGGTTACGTTTTTGATAAGTGGCGACTGCGTGGGTGTAAACGGCTCGGTTTTGGGAATTTAACCACAGAGGACTTTGGAAAAAAACCACGGCGGCACGGCGACACGGAGTTTATAGGTTTTTGAAATGTGCTTCCCATGCGGCACGGCGACGGAGTAAATCGCCGCGCGATTTAAGGCTTTACCAGAAGGCTATTTGTGAAATAATATCACACAGTGATATTATCCAACGCCGCGTCGCGCGGGTAGCGCTTAAGCAATACGCTGTGTCGCCGTGCCGCCGTGGTTATTTACTCCACCATAAGGTTACACCCTCTTGTATCCGAGAAATCGAATCGCCCGAGAATTTCGAACGAACCATCGTCCTGAAGTTTTCCAAGATCGCTCGTGCTGATAAAACTGCAGCTGTACACGTTGGCGAGATCGATGATGTTCACTCCACCGGTTTTTCCTTGCGGTGTCCATGAAAGCGGATCGTTGGTTTCGCGGATCAGAATTTTCATCCAGGGCGGACAGGTAAAAATTCCATCACCTTTGGAGTACGCCTGCGAAAGCAATTCGGTCATGCCGTATTCGGAATGCACGGAAGAAACATGAAATGCATTCTTCAACGTGCTGTGAAGTTCTTCGCGCGTGATTTCTTTACGCTTGCCTTTCATGCCCCCGGTTTCCATCACAATTACTTTTGAAATGTCCTGTGGAAACTGGTCTGCAAGATCAAGCAGCGCATAAGTTACGCCGAGAAGAATTACTTTTTTTCCGGTCGCGTCGGCTTGTAATTTTTTCAATGTCGCGGCAATCTCCGCATAGTTGTGGAGATAAAAATTACTGCCCGGATCGCCACTGATCTTTTTTAACTCTTCAGCCATAAACACCAGCGAAGAGCCTTCACGTTCGAGGTAGGAGGGAAGCAGGAACAGAAAAATACATTCGCCGGGCGGTCCGTATGCGCGAATAAATCCGCGCACGAAACTTTCGGTGTAGAGATTTTTGTCGCGCACTTCGTGCCGGCTGGTTATAGATCCTGTAGTTCCGCTGCTCGTGAAAACAAGGTCCGGGTTTTCATCGCCGCAATACACGCGGTGCGATTTGAAAAATTCCACCGGGAGAAAAGGTATTTCGGAAATTCCGGCAACCGTTTGCGGGATTTTTCCCAATGATTTCGCGAAGAGCTGGTACACCGGGTTGTGCTCAAACTGAAATTGAAAAACGGCGAGAGCGGTTTCTTCGAAATCAGTTTCGGAGCGGGTGAAAATTTCTGTTGCTGGGAAAGGAAGGTTCACGAGGCAAAATTGCGAAACTTAATGGTACACGGAACACGCGGAAGGCAGGGAATTTCACGGATTGAGTCGCTACGCGATTCGGATTGCTCAAGTGTTACTTAATAGGAACGCGGACCCCTCGCTGCGCTCAGGGCGCGGATTGAGCGAATTTCCGCGGATGATCGCTTCGCGAAACAGATTAAATGGGATTTAATCGCTACGCGATTCACGAAACTCAAACGCTGCTTGAGCGCGAACGCTGCGTCGCCATGTCAAAAACAAACGAATACTATCGCGCAACAATCATCGTAGAAATCAGTAGCAGGACTGCGCACTGATCCGAAGGAACTGCGCACTGTGACTGATTTACATGTGTAAAATGAAGAGGAACGCGTTAACTCAACGCCCGCATGATGTAATACGTCACCGCTCCCACAAGCCCGGAAACCGGTATCGTGAGGATCCACGCCCAGAGCAGGTTGGTGGTTACGCCCCATCGGACAGCACTCAACCTTTTCGTCATACCCACACCGATAATCGAACCGGTGATGGTATGTGTAGTTGAAACCGGAATGCCCAGGCCTTGCGAGACTCCGAAGAGCGTTATGGCACCTGCAGTTTCCGCAGCAACTCCTTCGAGCGGAGTAACCTTGGTAATTTTTGTGCCCATCGTTTTTACGATACGCCAGCCACCCATCATTGTACCTAAGCCGATGGCGGAGTAACACATGAGTGGAACCCAGTTTGGAATGTGCTTGATCTTTTCTTTGATCGAATGTCCGTGCGTTTCCTTGTATTCTTTTTTGTACTCCGCGTAAGTCTTGCCTGCCGGAAGTTCAATCTTGGCTTTGGTCACTTCATCTTCGTACACAAATCCAAGCGTGTTCCAATCCTGCGTTTTATACTCCGCATCCTGCTTCATCATGTATGTATTAAACACCATGAGTGCCGCTGCGATAATTCCCATTACTTTTTGTGAATCACTTCCCCCGTGACCAATACTGAATGCGGCCGATGAAACAAGCTGTATCCGTTTGAACCATCGTTCTGCTTTCGATGGTGTACTCCGTTTGGCAATGTGAATGATGATCACCGTGAGTATGTATGCGATCAACATACCGATCAGCGGTGCAAGGAAAATAAACATGAACGTTTTCAGAATACTATCCTGGTTCACCACGTCGAAATTACCGGCGTGTGCAATGGCCGCTCCGGCAAATCCACCGATCAATGTGTGCGAAGAACTGGAAGGAATTCCGTACCACCACGTGAGCAGGTTCCAGAAAATGGCCGCTACCAGTCCTGAGAAAATTACGCTGAGATTGATGGCATCATTGTGTACTGTTTTTGCAACAGTATCAGCCACTTTCAGATCGAAGATCCAGAATGCGACAAAGTTGAAAGCCGCTGCCCACAGTACTGCCTGGAAAGGTGTAAGTACTTTGGTTGAAACTACCGTGGCGATAGAATTGGCTGCATCGTGAAATCCGTTGATCAGATCGAAGACGATGGCGAGGCCAATGATTATGAGGAGAAGGGACATCATAGTGTGTGACAGCTTATCAGCGAAAGCAGCCTATGCGTATTTAACAAGGATAGTTTGAATGGTATTGGCAGCATCTTCGCATTTGTCTGTCGCTGTTTCAAGCGCAGAAAGAATCTCTTTGATCTTGATGATGTTGATCGGATCTTTTTCTTCTTCAAACAACCGCGCAATTCCCGTGTTGAACACATCGTCGGCGTGATTCTCCAGGCTGTTGATCTTCACACATGATTCTTTGATGATCATGATGTTCTTCATGTTCTCCAGGTTCTTTACAGCCACGTTCAATTCAATTGCTCCTTTGAGAATGCAATCTGCGAGCAACGTAATGGTTTCCGAAAGCTCGGTTACCTTGTAGAGATCGATCCGTTTCGCCGATCCATGAATGAAATCAAGTACATCATCAATTGCAGATGCGAGTGCGTGAATGTCTTCACGATCGAATGGAGTGATGAAATTCCTGCTCAACTCGTTAAAGATCATGTGCGTGATGTTATCACCCTGGTGCTCGAGGTGTTCAATCTCACGGATCAGTTCTTTTCTTTTGTCGGGCGTAGTATTTACGAGTTCAACGAGAACTTTGGAAGCTTTAACCAGGTTACTGGTTGCCTGTTCAAACAGCGGAAAAAACTTACGGTCTTTCGGAAGGAGGAATTGTAGAAAACTCATTGGTGCTTTTGGTGTATAGTCTTGTTCGGGGTCAAAATTATGCTTGTATCCCATGGCTAATGTTAAGTTAGTGTTATCACTCTGGCAGCGATGGCTTATCGCTGAATATCAGCAAGTTAATAATTAAATTGGAGTTGCAGACGAAGTAAATTGCCCGACTGGTAGTTGGTTTCGTTCGGTTTGTTCTCAATTCTTCGGTTGGCCATTAAATAGGCAACTGTTATTTCAAAGTTTTTATAGAACTGGTATTCGATCCCAAATTCGTAATCATTCACTTTATAATGAGCTGCATCGAGTTCGGTTTTGAATCCGCCAGAGAAATACTGTGCACGCGCGTAAGGAATAATTACCTGGTTCCATCGTTTCAATTTGAACATGTAATTGATGGTGATAAATCCCCCTTCAAGATTATCGACTTTCACAGAATCGCCTGAAGCGTCGTACACAGGTCCTTTACCCATGTTGTATTCGGCAAGTAATCCAAATGGTTTCGGATAGATCACGAACGTTGCCGCATACCGCGTGTCGATGTAGTTTTTATCTGAACTGACTTTGGTTCCTGCCGACACACTTTCAAGTGTATAAAAACCGGTGTATCCCTGCAGGCCAACTTCAAACGTTTGGTTTTTCAGATTGAACGGCCAGGTGAACCGTCCCACAACATGAAGGTTGTTGTTGGTTTCCGCCTTGTTGATTGTTTGCCCGTTGAACACACCAAAACCAAAACATCCGTAATCGCCTGAACCTTTCAGGCCATCGTCTACGAGCGATTTAAAAAGCTTGCGACGCTTTACAGGTGCCCAGTAGAAGAAAGCGCCCAGATCACGTTCACCGGATACAGCGCTGTTCAAACCATCTGCACGATCAAGCGGCAACCTGTTCTGGCTTGACTGCATGTTCTCAAATCCGAAAGGAACTTTACTCTGTCCAAAACGAATGCGAAATGTTTTTGCAGAATCGAGGGCAAGATCGAAATACGCGTCGCGCAAACCGGTGTAGTGAAGTACGGTTTGCGAAATGGAAGCAGCGGCGGTAACTCCAAAATCGTTTTGTATGTACACGTAAATACGCGGGTGAACATCTCCACAGAGAACAAGTCGGCCGCGCCGGATCAGGAAACCTCCTTTGTCGCCAACACTTTTGTCCTGGTTAAGTTTTAAGTCTTTGTTGGTTTCGCCCAGTCGGTTATAACGGAGTTGTGTATAACCCCGGAAGCTCAGCTTATCGTACCAGTGATCTTTTTTTGCAGGAGCAATTTTTTGGATGGTGTCGGTCTGAGCCACCATTACGTGTACTGAAACCAGGCTGAAGAAGATAATCGAAAGTAAACCGGAGCGATTCATACTTAACATTAAAGATTCTTTGACTTTACATTAATTTGACGCAAAGAAACCTTTGAATTGTTGGATTAACGTGTCCTTAATGTTATGGATATGTTAAGCGGCGGAATTTTAATTCACAGAAAATTGCGATTAATTATCAAAAATCACTGTTTTTGAACTTGAAAAGTAGATTGGTCTTCAGCCACCTGTTCATTTCGTTGCATACCCCGAACGCAATGTTTGATTAACATTCGCAACTTGTGTTAATACTAAGTGCGTAATTAATTAACCTGATGTGAAGAGATAACGCAACCCGTTGTAACGCCTTCGGCGTGTAGCCACAGATGCGCAGATTACGCAGATTGAAGGATTAAAATCATGCAATTATTTTTTTTAAATCTGCGTAATCTGCGTAATCTGCGAATCCGCGGCAAAAGGGCCGAAGGCCCAAGGGAGCGTTTGAATTATATTTGTGTTATGCGCAAACTCATTTTAGGCCTCACCTTACTATTTAATGTTTGCTCCGCGCAAACCACTTCCATCCTCTGGCTCGGCAATTCCTACACCGCATTCAATAACCTTCCTGATCTCGTTTACCAGCTTGCGTTGTCAGGCGGCGACACAGTTACTTTCGATAGTTACACACCGGGTGGTTATACGCTGGACGACCATTGGAACAGTTTAACCTCACAGTTGAAGATCAATCAGCAACCATGGGATTATGTCGTTCTGCAAGCGCAGAGCCAGGAACCGGCCCTTGATTCAGCATTTGTAACGAATTGGGTTCTTCCTTATGCAGAGGGACTCGACAGCCTCGTCCACCTGAATGACTCCTGTACGCAAACGGTATTCTATATGACGTGGGGAAGAAAGAACGGTGATGCACAAAACTGCACGGCGTATCCGCCAGTGTGCACGTATCAAGGCATGCAGGATCAACTGCGTAACCGTTACCTGCAGATGGGGCATGACAATGATGCAATCGTTGCTCCCTGCGGAGAAGCCTGGCGCGATGTGATTGCCACAACACCTGCTTTCGATCTCTACATTGCCGATGAAAGTCACCCGAGTTTGCACGGCTCGTATCTCAACGCCTGCGTTTTTTATGCAACCATTTACCGGAGAAGCCCGGTTGGTTTATCGTACACCGGGGGATTGTCATCGGCTGATGCACTTTTTCTTCAGCAGTACGCTGCAGCAACTGTTCTCGATTCCATGAGCGTGTGGAATACAGAAATTTATTACGATGATCCGTCATTTACAGCAACGCTTACTTCCGGAACAACGTATTCATTCACTGCGAATACCGCAGCCACAGATCACGAATGGAATTTCGGACAGGGATTTGCAACGGGCACGGCAAATGAAACGTACACGTTTCCTTCAAACGGATGGTACGTGGTTACGCACGTAACCTGGAACGGATGTCACAGCGATACTTCTACGCAGACCGTTATTGTGGGGCCGCAAAGTATTCCTGAAATTCCGGGAAACAATCTCAACGTTTATCCGAGTCCCGCCGATGATGTATTGTCGGTGACGAATCCGTTCGATGTGAATGAACAAAGTTTGCTGGAAGTTTTCGACGTTTCAGGCAGAATCGTCTTCACTTCATGTTTCCTTGGAAACACTGCTGTGATCAGCGTCTCCTTCCTACCGGAAGGTGTATACACCGTACGCGTTACACAACAACAGCAAACTACCCTACAAACTGTTTCAATTCTTCACCGGTAAATTATTTTCGTCTACGACGAACGGTACGCCACCGGGTGATTCAATTTTTTATGGTTACCCATAAACACGCGGACGTAAATCCGCAGTGATGCGAGCTCGATCAAAATCACGCAGAGCGACACGAGTGTAATCATCGGAACCTGGTCGGAGCCAATCGTCGTTAACAGCACATCGAGCCCAACGAACGCGGTGGTCACGGGGAAAGC
>DATHKF010000801.1:0-7149 GCA_035489505.1 Bacteroidia bacterium
AGGCGTGATCCTTTACCACTTACGTTAAGTTAATTCACCATGGCGACACGGCGGAATCGCTTCGCGATTGTGTTGCTTAATAGTACACGGAACACGCCGAAGCCACAGAAATTCACGGAAATTAATATTTGAAATCCGTGGGACTTCGTGCATTCTGTGTTTTCTGTGTACCATTTTTTATTTTAAATCGCGAAGCGATTCGCCGTGCTGATGTCTCACGCATCCTACTTGTCACCTCGGGTCCGCTCGGTCTGACAAGTATCTTCGATCAAAATTCGTGATACGAGACGTGGAGGCTCGTGCCGTGCCGCCCTGTAATTCCGGCCACCAGCCTATGGCACGCAAATTGAAATATCACCACATAAGAAAGAAACATTTGCAGCGCCACTCCACTGATTAGTGTCAGCGTCAGTTAGATGTCGGTTCACCGAACACTGACTGACACTGATACTGACGCTGACACTAACTTCTGACCGTTTAGCGACAAATCAGTCCGCCGGACATTTCCCGTGCACCACTTATTCTTTTTTCAATCCCGTTTGCTTCCTGCGCATCACCACATATATAAAGTCGCTATCCTTTCCATGACGAGTAGCGTAATATTGAATGGAAATCAGGATCACACCTGGGATTCACGAAACAAGATTCGCTCATTGAAATTTTATTGAAGACTTAAAGAGCCGGGCCCTGAGCCTAAGGGTGTCAACAGATTGCCGGCGTATTCGGGGATGTTGCGTCAGCAGTAAGTTACACCCGGCTCTTTATCTGGCTTTGCTCTCCTGGTCAAACAGGAGATTCTCAATACGACGGTAACGTCATCGCGAGGAACGAAGCAATCTTTTTTTGGTTGAGATTGCTTCGTTCCGTCCGCCGCGGCGGACGCTGCTCCCTCGTTCTTTCTTCAGACAAGCATTCCGAAAATTATCGGAAGAGAGACAAAATATAAGTTAACCCTATAAATAAAGCGTGCCATGAAAAAGTCGATCACAAAAAAAGGTTCTTCAACATCAAATGTTGACGGCCTGGGCACCATCAGCATCCTTTTTGGTGTAGTATGCGTTGGTTTTATTATCTATAACGTGTTAAACGTTATTCTTTCCTGAGTGTGTGTGGAGGCCGTCCTTGCAGAAATGTGAGGACGGTTTTTTTATTCCCTTTCCTCAAGCGCTTCTGCTGCACACGTATAATCATCACTGAATCTGAATTGTATCCGCACAAATCTTTTTCCAATTTCACGGAATAGATTTTTCACCTGTTGCAAATAATCTGACATGAAAAAAACGCTACTCTTCTGCAGTCTTATCGCTTCCGTATTTTCAGTCCAGGCACAGCCATGGACAAATGCAGTGATAGACATCAACCAGGTTGAAACCCGTATCAATTCGAACGGAGATTTATTCTGGGATTACACCAGCGGACTTTATGAAGTTCCCAACGACAGCGGCGCCAACACGATGTTCGCAGGCGCATCGTGGATCGGTGGACTTGACGCAGGCGGACAATTACACCTCGGTGCGCAAACTTACCGTCAATCGGGAAGCGATTTTTATCCCGGACCCGTGATGAATACAGCGAACTATTCCGCTGCAAATGATTTGCTCTGGAATAAAGTGTGGAAGATCAACAAAACCACCATCGACTCATTCCTCACCTGGTGTTCATGGCCGTGGATGTATCCCGGTTATACTATTCCATCGGCGATTACCAGCTGGCCCGCACATGGTGATGTAAACCAGGGACAAGCATTGCAACTCGCACCGTTCGTAGATCGCGATGGCGATGGAATGTATAATCCCGTTGCTGGTGATTATCCCTGCATCAAAGGAGACCAGGCATTGTTCGTGATCTTTAACGACGACCGCAACATACACACGGAAACCGGCGGTACAAAACTGGGATTGGAAATTCACGCGATGATGTACGCCTATTCTGCACCGGGAACCTGGCTCGACAGTACCGTGTTTATCAATTACCAATTGTTTAACCGCAGTTCAGTGAGTTATCACGACATGTACTGGGGGCAGTGGACTGATTTTGATCTTGGAAGTCCGTTCGATGATTATGTAGGCTGCGATGTAACACGCAGTATTGGCTACGCATACAACGGCGGTCTGTATGATGGTGGAAACGCGTCACCCGGGCCCGGTCATTACGGAGCTAACCCTCCGGCGCAAGGCGTAGCGATTCTTCGCGGACCTGAAGCAACACCGCTCGACGGAATTGACAACGATCGTGATGGTGTTATCGATGAAGCCGATGAAACATGGGCCATGGGGCATTTCGTGTTCTACAACAATAACTTTACCACGACCGGCAACCCGGTAACTGCACAGGACCATTACGATTACCTGAGCGGTTACTGGCTCGATGGCTCACCGTTTACTTACGGCGGCAACGGGTATGGCGGATCTACACCGGCGGCTTTTATGTTTCCCGGAACGAGCGATCCATTGGGATGGGGAACCAACATGGTACCACAAATCCCGTGGGATGAAGCCTCTTCGGGCAATACGCCGAACGATCGCAGGGCACTCACTTCCGCCGGACCATTTCAATTTGATGCAGGCAAACAAATGTGTATTGCTGTAGCGTATGTATTCGGAAGGGGAACTTCCGGTCCGGCATCGGGCGTGAGAGCAATGCAGAATGCAACCGATAGCGCAAACGTATTTTATGCACAGAACAATCCATGCACGTGCGATGAAAATACAGTCGGCATTCAATCGCATTCTTCAGAAACAATTGGTCTATATCCAAATCCTGCGAACGAATCGATCAACATCATCTGCGGCGACAACTCCACCGGCTCAACCGTGGAGATCATCGACGTAAATGGCAAGGTGGTAAAAACAGCGATGGTGCTTTCCGGCAATTCAGTAATTGTAAATACAAGCAATCTCGCTGCCGGAGTTTATTTCGTCCGTGTAAATAAAGGCTCCGTAGTTCTGATGAGTAAGTTCGTCAGGAATTAAACGCTTTTCATCACACATCACTGTGAGGTATGAAGCAGTCTCATCTACGAAGGTGCGACTGTATCATACCTCGCAGTGGTTGTTACCACCTGCTCCCCCACCAGCGGCGTTAATCCCCTTCAAACGGTTATTGATCGAAATCTTTAAACTTCCGCATAACATTCGCGTAAGACTATACTATTAAGATTGACCCTATGAACTTATTGACCCGGCAAGAAGGGCTGAATTATCGGCTTGAAGGAAAATTATTACATCTCGAACCCCCAACATCTGTAAAAGACTGTTCATGGTCTGTATTTGACATTACAGGAACTGAAAAGTTCAATGGAAAATTTACGGGCGAAGTAGAAAGTGTAGTCGATGTTTCCAGTTTGAAACCTGGCGTATACGAAATATGCCTGATGGATGGAGAGAGATTGAGAAGCGCGCGTTTCAGGGTTCAGTAGTATCATCTTCAATTTTCAGGTTGATCATCCGTTGCAGTCCGTAGACATTCTGTCTCCTGTTCGTTGCAATCAGTCCTCGTGAACTTCATCTTCTTTTCTGATCAGATAAAATGGCATTTGCATTGTTGCGCCTTCGGCGTGGCGCCACAGATGCGCAGATTACGCAGATTTTGAGATCGAAATTTACTCAATCAATCTTGCTGATCAAATCAGTGAAATTTGGTGCAGATTAAACACTCAATTTTTTTAATCTGCGAAATCTGCGCATCTGTGGCCAAGGGCCGAAGGCCCAACCAACGCGATTGATTTTACCGGCCGGGAATGGTTGATCAAAGAGAAGCGAATTCCTGGATTTCACTTCCCGCAATTCCTAAATTATCCTAAACACGTAATGGCAGAGTTCCTGGCGGTAACTTTGTTCTGCTCTAAACCTTTGGATTGTCATGCTCTCCTATCGCCTGTGGTTACTTGCATTTATGCTCGTCTTACTGGTGGTTGTGGTTGTTGCCTGCATACAGATCAGCGAAGTGATCACCAGGAGCAATGATGGTTCATACCGCGATTGCAGCGGACTTGCACTTCCCTTTCGGGTTGTGATCTGTGTTTACGCGCTGGCATTTTTTTTGTGGTCGGGCGCTATTGCCATTGCTGCAAAGACAATCAATCAAACAAGGATGATCGTCCAGATAGTGCTCATCGGAATATTGGGGGTTTTGCCGACTGCCGCATGGACAACGCTGATCATCTGTTTCATGCTCAGCAGGTGACACGGGATATTAATCAATACGGAAGGGCTCATTTACCCGAGCGAAACGTGTACCCGCAAAACGCTTTCAATTTCTTCAGCGATTTTTCCTTCGCCTCCAAAAATCCCATGTGTCCTGTTTTATCCAGCGCAAGAAAACGGCAGTCCGCCGGAAGTTTCGATTGCGTTTCTGCAGACTCAAACGGAATCACATTGTCGCGTGTACCTGCAATGATCAGAACCGGGAATGCAGCATAACGCAAAATATTTTCACGGTTCTTCCGGATCTTCATTCCTTCCAGGCAAGCCACAATGCCCTGTTTCTTTGTTTTTGCAGCCATGCGCTTGAGCCAGGTAATTTCACTTTTGAAATAACGCACATTCGCCAGCGCAAATAAATTTCCGATCAGCGCGTTCGTATACTTCGTCGGCGATTTTTTCACCACGCGTATCGCGCGCTCCCGGTCTATTTTCTTCGCTTCAGTGTCGGGCAATGATGTGGAATGAAACAAACACAACCCACTCACGTGTTCCGGATATTTTTCTGCGAATGCCAGCGCAACGTATCCGCCCATCGAATGGCCAACAACTGTGTAACGCCGCAATCCGATTTCATCCATCACGTCCTTCACCACTTTGGCTATGCGTTCCATACGATGCACATACCCTACGCATTCCGATTTTCCATGTCCCGGCAAATCAATAGCGATCACGCGATAATGTTTCGCGAGCGATTGCGCAAAACCATTGCCAAACCAGACTTCGAGTGATTCGAGAAAACCGTGAATGAGCACAACCACGCGGCCTTTGCCCACGTCGGCGTAGCGCACCTTTGCTCCTATCGAGGTGGTGAACTTCGTTTCAGGGACCTGTGGTTTAAATACCGTCTGGTTGCTTTTCATGTCGTCAGTTCGAGTAGCCAAAAGCGCCTTTGTCGTCTCGATACATTTGACTTTGTCAAACACTCGACATGACAAAGGCGCTTTTGGCGTATCGAGAACGACGACTTATTTTTTCGCGTCCCGCATGAGTTGTTCAATATGATCTGCTTCAATCGGAATATTTTTCATCAGATCCACCGGACCTTTCTTCGTCAGCAGAATATCATTCTCGATGCGCACACCAATCGCTTCCTCCGGAATATAAATTCCAGGTTCGCAGGTATACACCATGCCTTCAGTGAATTTCCGGTAGCGGCTTCCCACATCATGCACGTCCAGTCCAAGATAATGCGAAGTGCCGTGCATGAAATATTTCTTGTACGCCGGCCATTCCGGGTTTTGCTTTTTGATATCGGTCTTGGTGATCAGGCGCAGCTTCAGCAATTCTTCTTCCATTGCTGCTCCTACTTCGCGGTGGTAATTCTGAATGGTATTACCTACCACGAGGCGCGACATCGCATAACGCATAACGCGCAAAACTGCGTTGTACACATTCTTCTGACGCTTCGTAAATTTTCCATTGACCGGAATGGTGCGCGTTAGATCGCTCTGGTAATTGGCGTAACCTGCTGCAAAATCCATGAGCAGGACATCACCGTCTTTGCATTGCTTGTCGTTGATGTTGTAATGCAACACGCAGGAATTTTTTCCGGATGCAATGATCGGCTCGTATCCTGCAAAGTTGCCACCACTCATGGTGAACTCGTGACCCAGCTCCGCTTCAATCTGGTATTCCCACACGCCCGGCTTCACGAAACCAAGCACGCGACGGAATCCTTGTCCGGTAAGATCACATGCGTGCTGCATGAGTTCCACTTCCATTTTCGATTTGATCGCGCGAAGCTCATGCATGATGGGCGCACTGCGCAGGTACGTATGTGCAGGATATTGTTTTTTGCACATGGTAATGAAACGTGCGTCGCGTGTTTCTACTTCAATCACGGAACGCACATGCTCGTTGGTATTCACGTATACATTCTCCGCTTCAACGATCAATCCAAAGAAAACCTGGTTGAACTGGTGCGACCAATACACTTTGCGTATACCGGAAACTTCAGTAGCCTGCGCTTTCGAAAGTTTCTCTCCCTCCCACACTGCAATGTGGTCATTCGTCTCGCGCACAAACAGCACTTCACGGTGATCCGGGTCCGGGCAATCCGGGAATACAACGAGTATCGTTTCTTCCTGGTCAACGCCGCTGAGATAAAACAGGTCGTTGTTCTGACGGAATTTCATGGTGCCGTCGGCATTCGTTGGCTGAACATCGTTGGCATTAAAAACCGCGATGGATTTTGGTTGCATTTTCGCAGCAAAACGTTTGCGGTTGTCGGTGAAAAGTGAGTTTGGAATGGGTGCGTAGCGCATAAATGGATTATTATGAAGGTTAAAGATACAATGAAAACAAAACTGGCGATAGAATGCGTGGTATACTTTCGCCGCAGATTACGCAGATGCCGCAGATGTTTGACTTGTTAACGCACAATTCTCCCGCACCACTATCGAACAAATTCCTTTGGCTGCTAATGTCCGGTTTCGATCTGCGACATCTGCGTAATCTGTGGCTAAAAAAAGTCGGGAGCGCAGTGACCATTCATCGGGTTATTTAGAATCGTTTTTAATAACCAGGCCACTTTTATCAACTTTTCCGCCCTTTCAGTCGAATAATCCGCATTTCCGTTTGATAAAAAACCCGTTACTAGGTACATTTGTACCCGCCAGACAATATCACCGGCAACAACCAAACTCACAGTTCAAGTATGAACAAATTTCTCACTTCTTCACTCGGCAAGAAGACAGTAATGGCCGCAACCGGTCTTTTCCTCATCGTTTTTCTTGTCGAACACCTCTACACCAACGTCCACCTTTTCTTTGGCGACGGCGGTGTCGAATTCAACGAAGCATCACACAGCATGGTGCACAGCATTTTCATTCGAATCGTCGAAGTGATCCTGTTTGTGGCCATCATCGTGCACGTGGCACAAGCCGTGATTCTTACCCGCGACAACAATGCGGCACGACCGGTGAAATATGCCGTTGACGGTGCA
>DATHKF010000802.1:0-11117 GCA_035489505.1 Bacteroidia bacterium
TGGAGCAAACGTCCCGTTGCATCGGTGATCATCACGACCGAATTCGGATCAGACAATACGAGATTACATTGCACGGCCGCAGGATTCGGATACATAGTAAACGTCGATCTCTCGATCTGAGTAATTCCAACTGTCGCCAGGTTTGTGAAGAAATAAATGGTGCTGTCGGCAGGCTGTCCCCACATGGTTGTGATCGCAGTACCCGCAGTTTCATTTGTAGTTGTTCCTGCGATGTAAATTCCCGGGAAGAGTATCCAGGTATTCGCCGTGAGGTCAGTAGTAGCGATACCGATTGTTGGCCCATCTGAACTGCCGTACGAAGGCTCGTCGATAAGCGATGTGCCGTAATGAAATTCAATATTGCCGGATATCTCGTGAATCCAGATCTGGAAGTTCACGAAGTTGGTCAGCTGTGCCGATGTGTCTTCATAGAAACCGGCATTTCTCCACTCGATAATGAAGATTTGCGAACCGGGCGCTCCATAGAGATAAGTAAGGATCGGAGACTGATTGGGTCCGCGCGATTTGAGATCTCCGGTGGCGTTAAGAGAAAAATATTCTCCGAATCCCATGATCGCCGGAACCGTATCGTTTACATCGTACCACGGATCATCAACGCCGGTCCAGTCGTTATATAAAACCAACTCTCCATTGGTTTCCACTCCCGCCGAATCATACCATACACCGTACATGTTCACCTGGAACGGCAACCCGATCCTGAGCCACTCATCATCCCACACCGGAAGTGTCTGAGGATCGGTGATTGTATCAGCAGCAGCAGTTAACGGAACATACACACCGGATGATTCAGAGAACGTGTATTGTGCATTGAGCGTTAAGGCAATTGCAGCAATTCCGAAGAGGGAAAGTAAGGTTCTTTTCATTTTCGAGCAGGTAGTTATTCAGAGTTGAAAAGTACAGTTTATTTTTCCCTTTCCCTTCGTTCAAGGGACATGCGATCCGCCGCGGCGGATCGTAGAAACACTTTCGGTTGTTATGATCCCGGTCCAAAGGACTCCTTCGGAGAGGGATCACATGTCCCTTGAACGAAGTGAAAGGGTTTTTCCTCCGACCCTGAAGGGGTCGAATATCACTAACCCCGGGTAAGATCCGAAGGATCGCAACCCGGGGTTAGTGATCAAAAAAATAAAACTCCTTGCTGCCGCAGGCGATTACTCCCCGAACTAAAATCAAACGCACAATGCCAAATGTTCAACGCTCAATGAACAACAAAAAACAAAAAAGCACCGGTTTCCCCTCCGGTGCTTTTTCCCATTGCTGGTGTATTGAGCAGAAAATGGTGTGTTGAGCAAGCCTTTTTCTGTTTCTGCAAATCCCACAAAATCCATTCGGATAATACAGCGATACAAATGTATAAGCGCCGCCTCAACCAGTTTAACACAATTTTAGCTGATACTTTGCGGAATTTGACATGATTCCTTGACCAAAGGGTTGATTCTGATTAATATTGTGTTAATAACCTGTTGATCTTGACCAAATGAAGGCGCTTCCATTCAAAATTCCGGTAACCGGTGAAGAGTCGGTGGTGGTGGAAGAAGATATCCAACCTCACTTCTACACCTATCTCCACCAACACGAAGAAGTTCAACTCACCTGGATTTTGAAAGGTGAAGGAACCTTACTCGCGGGAAATTACACCGGGAATTTCGGCTCCGGCGATATTTACTGGTTTGGTCCCAATCAGCCGCACGTATTCCGCTGCGACGCCGTTTATTTCCAGAACAAAGCCTGGCTGAAAGCACAATCCATTTCTGTTTTCTTCAAAGTGGATGATGCCGAACACAAAGGATTGCTCTCGCTTCCTGAACTGTCTGAGTTGCGGAAATTCTCCGTGCGCAGCGCAGGAGGTTTTCGCATTGAACCGGAAAACTACGTAGCGCTTACTGAAGCATTTCTCAAAGTGCGTGTACAGCATGGCCTTGCGCGGTTAACTGCGTTCATGCAAATGATCGACCAGGTACTGAACCACAGCAAGCACGTTGCGCTTTCCGAAGAACCCATCGGTTCGCAGATGTCGGAAAAAGAAGGATCGCGCATGCATTCGATCTTCGATTATTCATTGAAGAATTTTCACAAGAATATTTCCGTCACAAATGCGGCCGATGTCGTGCACATGACCCCGGAAGCGTTCTGCCGGTTCTTCAAAAAGCATACACGCAAAACGTACGTTACTTTTCTCAACGAAGTGCGCGTGGAAAATGCCTGTCGCAAACTCAAGAGCGGCGACGATAAACTCGTTGCTGAAATTGCGTACTCATGCGGGTTCGGAAATGTATCGCACTTCAACCGCGTATTTCGTAAGGTAACCGGAAAGACTCCGAAAGCATACCAGTCTGCGCAGCTGGCGCGCATGCGATGACCCGCACCCGTTATAACACGGGGATCGCTAACCATTGATACCTAACGATCAATACGTAGCGATCAAAAATAAATACGATTAATTACGTATTTATTGTTTCGGTCATTGCCATTTCAAATTATTGGCACACCTTGTGATAGAATTGGAGGCAATTCTCCAAAACGTAACCAAATCTATACACTATGAGACCCCTTAAATTCGTAATGCTTTTCGGAACACTCAGCCTTGTTTTCATGGGTTGTCCGTATGAATCAAAAATTCCGCTGGACAGTCCTGACAAAGCCAAGTCGGACAAGGACCTGCCAGGTAAATACACCGAAAAGGACTCTGAGTCTTATTTGTGGGATTGCAAACCGGATGGCAACCAGTACCGTATCACAAAGAAAAGCACGGAGGACAGCGAAAGCGAACCAACTATATACATTGGATTCCTGTCTGACGTTGGCGGTGTGTCTTTCATGAACGTATACGAAGACGAAGGTTCTTCTGAAAAATCGTACATGATTTACCGCATAGAAAAGAAAAACGCAGATCGTTGGAAGCTCAAAGCCATGACCGATAACGTAACTGAAGAATTCACAACTTCTGATGAATTCAAAACGTTCGTTAAAAAGAATATGGAACTCAGTTTCTTCTACAACAAAGACGACGAAAAAACTTTTTACCGCGAGGACGAGTAATCAACCGGGTAATGAATTTCTTTATACTTGAAAACAGCCCCGTCATTTATTTGACGGGGCTGTTTTTTTATGGATATATCCCATGCAACCAAGCAATGGCAAACCAAGACCTGGTAATGCATGCAAAAATTAACCACGGCGGCATGGCGACACAGCATTGCTTAATCGTTTCCCGCGTCAGCACGGCGAGCGGAGTAAATCGCTTCGCGATTTAATGTGTTACCCAAATATGTTCGTGTAATAATATCACGAAGTGATATTTACCCGCGCCGTGCCGACGCGGGTAATGGTTATCAAACATTGAGTGCTGTGTCGCCGTGCCTCCGTGGTTATTTAAATTTCAGTGTCTTGAAGGGATAGTTTTATGAGCGAACTGAAGGGCTTTGGGCCATCGAAAAAATCTGTTTTTTATTTTCCGGAAAACACTTTTTTTATAAATTTCGTCCCTCAAAACCATAAACCTTATAACAATGAAATCAGTAAAAATTGTGGCACTCGCAGGTGGTCTTGCGATGTTGCTGATGGGATGTCCCTACGAATCAAAAATTGCACTCGGTCCTGCCGAGAACTCCAAGCCCGACAAAGACATGACGGGAACCTTTACAGAAAAAGATGCGGAGAGCTACACCTGGACGTGTAAGCTCGAAGGAAGTCAATACCGCATTGAGAAGAAGAATACTGAAGAAAGTGAGAGTGAGCCTACAATTTACATCGGCTGGCTCACGGATGTTGGCGGAACGCCATTCCTCAATGTGTACGAACAGGATTATGAATCGGAGAAGAAATACTATTTCTACCGCTTCGAAAAGAAAAGCATCGAACGTTTCAAGTTCAAAGCAGTGACTGATAACATCACAGAAGAATTTGCAACGTCAGAGGAACTGAAAGCGTTTGTGAAGAAGAACATGGAATTGAGTTTCTTCTATAACAAAGACGACGAGAAGACTTTCTATAGAGAAGACGACTAGTTTGAACCGGTTGCATCTGCAGCGTGTAAAGTGTCAGTATCAGTGTCAACGTTTACTGATACTGACGCTGACACTTTTTGTTATTTCCCGTTGTAGTTCGTCATCGTCAACCCAATCCCAATCGTTCCGAATGCTTTCACGGCTTCGCAGCATTTCATAACCCGTTCCGGAAGAAGTTTCTTTTCATCGTCGCCCCATTTCCCGAGTACGTAATCCGATTGCCGTCCCTTCGAGAATTCGTTGCCCACACCAAAACGTAAACGGGCGTACTCGGTTGTACCGAGCAGTTCCTGGATGCTTTTCAACCCGTTGTGTCCACCATCGCTTCCTTTGGCTTTGATACGGATTGTTCCGAAAGGAAGTGCGATATCGTCGGTGACCACCAATACATTTTCCAGCGAAATTTTTTCTGCCTGCATCCAGTACTGAATGGCTTTTCCGCTCAGGTTCATGTACGTGGTGGGTTTGATGATGACAAAAATTCTTCCTTTGAATTTTATTTCCGCAACAAACGCATGGCGGTCCTGGCTGAATTTTACGTCACCCGCTAACGCATCCGCAACGGTGAAGCCAATGTTGTGGCGTGTACCGACGTATTCTTCCCCGATGTTTCCGAGTCCGGCGATGAGGTATTTCATGGGGTAAAAGTAGCAGTAAAGTAGGCTAGTAGGCAAGTCTGGGAGTAGGCAGGTCAAGGAACAGGCAAGCAGGGCAGCCCGCCTACTTGCCTGTTCAACAGAAACCTATTTAATGTTGGCCTACTCATGTAGCAGAAGCCATTGAATTAATTCATTATTGTCAACAATACTCCAGGAATGCGGGTGTCGTGTTTGGTCCGGTTCTCTGTATCCTTTATTCTCCGTTGTAATTAAAACTGCGTTTTTGTTTCCGAGACGGTTAAGTTCATTAATCATAGCTGAATGGAACGTAGAATTCATACTTGTATAATCCATACTTCGTTCTTTCATCCACCAATGTATGTCTGGTTCCGTATAAATTCTTAGTGGAGTTTCGAGTAATTTCTTAATTGCAGTCTGTGAAGTGTCAGAAAATGAATAGGGTGAAATAGTATGATAGTTTGCAATTGAATTTTCAGGAGTACCATTCATTATTTCCGAAATTTTCTGAACCAGAAAAACACTTTCCTCGTTTGGTTGTGTATTAACTGAAAGTCTCAAATTTCTTTTGCATGAATTATAAACTTGCTCAAAGTCAATAGGTGGGTCAATTGCAAAAACGGCATTTGGTTTTTTGTCAGCCTCCTCGGCATATTTTAACACACAACTTCCGCCGATTGAATAACCGCCTAAATAAAAAGGCTGGTCTGTGAGATTATTTTTCTCCCGAACATCAGCAATAATATTTTTAAATGACTGTTGACTTGAATCATCAATACCAAAGGAAAAAATACCATCCTGAAGAGTTGGTATAATGGTCAGGAGGCCACTTTCTGCTAATTGTAAAGGAAGTGAGGATTGTTGCATCACTCTTTCCGCGGTTTCACTAAAGCCAGGCAACAGGAATATATAACCTTTGATTGGCAGTTTTGATGGAAAAATAATTGTATAGCAACTTTTGGTCGTGTCTTTATCAAGAAAAACCTTTTCAATTTTTAGTTCATCAAAATTCGAATGCTCATCGCTAAGAAGATTAGAGGTAGAGTCTTCTTTTTGCGGATTGGGTTTGTCTTGTCCACAAGAAAACAAAAGTGCTGTCAGGAAAACAATTGGCAAATGTTTTGCTAAAAATGCATTCATCATTTTCTCATTAATAGGTGCGGTGTCGGTATATTAAGGATGCGCTTATACGAACTAATAATAAAAAAAAGAAACATCCATTACTTCTTTAATGTTCTTATAAATTAAGCCCATTACAGTATCAAGGTTTAACGAAGAATTAATCTCTTGTATAGCCTGTGAAATAATCTCTAATTTTCTTTTTTGATTCCATTATGTAATTGTCTGTCCAGGCAATGCTCCTTTAACCCTAAAAGAAAGCGCCCTCAGAACATTCTAAGGGCGCTTTTTCTTCACCTGGACGTAGTTGCGTAATTAAGGCAATTTCGCCAGGATTTTTCATGGAGAGGAAGTCTGACTTACTTCTTCTTATCGTCTTTCGCCGCTGCAGCCGGAGCTGCTGCTGCTGCCGGAGCCGCTGCTTTCGCCGCAGCTGGTTCTTCAACCACGTTACGTGTTACCTGGCAAGCGATGATCGTTGTATTGGCCGGGTTAAGCAATGTTACCCCTTCAATGTTGATGTCGCGCACAAGAACAGAGTCGCCAATGTTCATGTTTCCGATTTCGATGGTAACGCTGTCAGGAATCTTGTCGATTGGCCCTTTTGCGTTCACACGACGAAGTTTTTTCAGGAGTTTTCCGCCTTCTTTTACACCTGGCGCTGTTCCTGTTGTTTTTACAGGAAGGCTAAGTGTTACTGATTTTCCCGGGAGGATCTGAACAAAATCGGCGTGAATGATTTTGTCAGTAACGGGATGCGTCTGCAAATCCTGGAGAATAGCACTGTACTTTGTGCCGTTCACGTCGAGCTCTACGGTGTGCACTTCCGGAGTGTACACGAGTGGTTTGAACTGCTTCTCTTCAACTGAAAAAGAAAGCTGTTCTGTTCCACCATAAAGCACACACGGAACCTTCCCCTGGGAGCGCAGCTGCTTCGCATCTTTTTTCCCTACGTTCGTTCTTGACGAACCGCTCATAGCTACTGATTTCATGGTACTGTTTTTTTGGTTTTTATTATTGATTGAAAAAAATTACATGATAAAATGTGAACTGATTGATTCATGTTCGATCACACGATGGAAAACATCAGCGAACATGTTGGCCACCGAAAGAACCTTGATCTTCTCCGACTGTTGCTTCAAAGGAATTGTGTCGGTTACAATCAGCTCGGTGATTTTTGATTTCTCTACGTACTCGTATGCTTTGCCGGAGAGAACAGGGTGAGTGATCATTGCACGCACGCTGTTTGCACCGCGATCCATCATCATATCTGCGGCTTTGCACAGTGTACCGCCGGTGTCGATGATGTCATCTACGAGAACGATATCGCGGCCTTCCATTTCACCGATTGCAGTGATGCTGTCAACCACATTGGCTTTCGAGCGCTGTTTGTAACAAATCACGATTTCCGATTTGAGGTGTTTCGCGTATGCGTTGGCACGTTTCGATCCGCCCATATCCGGAGCTGCCATGGTAAGCTTCGGCAGTTTGAGGCTCTCCAGGTATGGAATAAAAATGGTTGATGCGAACAAGTGATCCACCGGAACGTTGAAGAATCCCTGGATCTGGTCGGCGTGTAAGTCCATCGTTACTACGCGATGAACACCTGCAGTGGCAAGCATGTCGGCAACCAGTTTCGAACCAATGGCCACACGTGGTTGATCTTTACGATCCTGCCGCGCAAAGCCGTAGTACGGAAGCACCGCAATAATTTCTTTGGCCGATGCGCGTTTTGCAGCATCCACCATCAGCAGCATCTCGAAAAGATTATCCGTTGGAGGAAATGTAGACTGAATGACAAATACAGTTGCACCGCGAACTGTTTCTTCGAGTGAAGTCTGAAACTCACCATCACTGAACTTGTGCAGAATGGAATTGCCCAAAGGTTGCCCATAGGCTTTCGCAATCTGTTCAGCCAGATGACGTGTTGCAGTTCCTGCGAATATTTTAACGTGTTCGGCCACTTTTCCCATTTTTACGAGGGCTGCAAATGTACGAAAACCGCCCCGTTTCAGGCGAATTTTATCAATGAAAATTGAAGAAAATCACAGTTATTCCGGCTTCGTTACGGAAGGACCCGCTCTGCCAGCCAAAGGAATACGACTCAAATGGGCGTAAATCAATGGATTAGATCAAAATTTTGCGATCCGGGCCGGACAATGCCATTTAATTCAAGCCGCGAATTACACGAATTACGCTAATCAGGAATTCGGGTAGTGTCTCAGTTTGAACATTTGATATTTTGACACGGCGACACGGCGCATTTTTACGACATTTCTTATTCTAAGCCCAAGCGCTCACGGCGAGATAACGGTAACGCGCCGTGAGCGCCCGGGCTTAGAACGGGTGTCGTGCTTCTTTTAGCACCGTGTCGCCGTGTCAAAAAGCAAAGTGAGACATTACTGAAATTTGCGCAATTGGTGTAATTCGCGGCTAACTTTATATCGTTTTTTGAAACAATCTTTGGCAACAGACCATGGTGGGTTCAACGCGAAAAAAATCATCACAGGAACACCCGCTTTTTCAAAAGGGAAGAAACATGCAACAGCCCAGCCTGTTTGTGTTTTTCGCGATGATCGGGATTGCCGTGCTGTTTCTCACCATCATGCTCATGTTTGCGCTCGATGGGCCTTCACGCCATTTGGGCGGACAACATTTTCCAAAATTGTTTTTCCTGAGCACACCGGTAATTCTTTTGTGCAGCTACTTCATTGAAAAAACCAAACGCGCTTTCCGCAACGACAATGCCGGGCAACTTTTGAATTTCCAGGCGTACACGCTTTCACTTTCGCTCGCGTTTTGCATCATGCAGTTTTTCGGGTGGCGGCAGTTGTGGGATTCGGGAATCACCATGAACCATGTTCCGGCGAATGGAGCGGAAATCAATTCCAACGGAGGCGCATACCTGTACGTGCTTTCGGGGTTGCACATGCTGCATGTGCTCGGCGGATTGTGTTTTCTGTTTGCAGCGATGTTCCGCCTGATCAATCACCGCGGCGACCTGGTGAAATCGGTGGTGTATTTTTCCGACAAGCGTGAAGGTGCGCGTGTTTCTGCGCTGGCGCTGTACTGGCATTTTCTCGGCGCATTGTGGTGCGTAATGTTCCTTTTCTTCCTCTGGTTTTTTGTATAGTAACCGCGGTTAGTATATCCCAACATCAGCAAAAAAACAATATCGCAAATACAAACCGCGTCAAAGGATTTCAGAAAAATTATTTTCCTGCAAAAACATACAACACCCGCTGCTTTCTTTAAATGGCCGTTTCAAGAGGAAAATGCAAAAATTATTCCTTTCAGGCGATCAGCAGCGAATATGAAACCAGGCAACCGTTTTATAATTCAACGTCCTCTTCATGGTATGAAACGGCTTTACCTTTCCCTGTTGATTTTCGCTCTGCAGACCGCATCCCTGACCGGGCAAGGGAGTGCAGTGGATATTTTGTTCCGTGATAACGGGCAGTCGCGACAACAGATTATCGAATCGAACTACCCGGTTTTAAACGCAGAACTGTATCCCGACGAACTGTATCTCCTCGAAGACAAAGCAAGGTTCGCCGGGTTGAAATCGCTGACCATCAAAGAGCGCTACTACGGAGAGACTCTTGCTTTTTTACCCTGGAGCATTGTTTCCCTGGATAGCCTTACCAGGTTTCGAATTGAAGGTGTGCGCAGCCTCGACTGGCCATCTGCATATTCCGTTCTTGCTGCATTGCCCAATCTCAGTGCGCTATCGATAAACGGTTGTCCGGGTTGCGCAATTCCTCAACTGGCGGCGCTCCAGAATCTCCGCAAGCTCGAAATAGGCAGCGTGTACGAGGGGTCGTTGGACGCGGTGTGGATGCTGACAAGCCTACGGCACCTGGATTTGCGCACCTGTGGTTTGAAATCATTGCCTGATGCGGCAAATAATCTCACCCAACTCACCTGGATGGATTTGTCGTTCAACAGCATCGAAACTTTTCCAGCGACATTGTCTGGTCTCACGCATTTGACCTGGCTCGATCTCACCTGGAATGCGTTGAAAGAATTTCCGCGTTCCATTTTGGATCTGAGTGCGCTGGAGGGCCTTGAAATGACGCACAACAAAATCCACCACCTGCCCGATTCATTGTGGAAGCTGCGTTCCCTGAAAACGTTGCGCATGCCCTGGAACCGGTTGCACGAATTGCCGGACAGTATCGGGCGGATGGATTCGCTGCGGGAACTCGATATTTCCATGAACTGCATCAAAAGATTGCCGGCAACATTATTGAAATGTGACCGGCTCAATCGGTTGTATTGCTGGAGTCCGCGGTTTCGTGAAAATTCTCCGGTGCTGAAACTTTTTGTTTTGAGTGCGCATTTGCGTTGCAGTGAAAAGCGCTGGATGGACACGATCGCGCATTACTCGAAAATTATTCCGGGATGGAAAACTGTTTTTCCCGGCGAAGAAACGGTTGCAACGCGTAGGGAATTCAGGCAGGATGTGCTCATAGAAAATCTGAATTACTACGATGCAACACCGAACATTGCACCGTTGTATTTTCAACCGGACAATCTCATTGACATCGATGAATTTGCGCGGTGGCGCGAACGGAAAAATCCGGTGTACGAAGCAGCAACTACAGCGGAAATCTGGTTCGACTATCCCATTTTTCCTTTCGGGTACAGGCGAATGACCAATCTGACCGAAGTGGAAATTGTGGTCAACGAACCGTGGATGCTGAGCAAGCGTTTGCTGCGCCCGCTGACCAAATGCAAGGACCTCGCGATCATCCGCATTGACGATCCGTACATCCGGAAAGTTCCTCCGGTCATTCGCAAAATGAAAAATCTCGAAGTGCTGGAGCTCGAATGCGGAGGAATTAAAGAATTACCAGAATGGTTGGCGGAATTACCCAAACTCCGCGAGATAAGGATCTACAAGAATGTGGTGGTGCCGGCAAAGCTTGAGCGGAAGGTGAAAATAAAATATTTCTGAGTCGGAAGCCAGGTACGATAGACGCAAAGGCGCAGGGGTTAGGACGTCATTGAGGCACGAAGCAATCCCCTCTCCGAAGATGGGACTGCTTCGTGCCTCGCAGTGACGTTTCCCTGCGGCTTTACGTCCATTGACTACGGATGACTCAGTTTCTCCTTCTCAAGAATCCGCATCATTATTTTTTCTTCGGCAGTTAGTTTTTTCATTTCGGCCGTGTTTTTAATTGCGTGCAGACCGAAGAAATATTTTTCCAGCGAGTTGTTTTCATACAACGTAATAACAACGGGATGCACGTAATATTTTTTGCAGACTGTCCGTGTGTTACCCAGTTGTTTGGCCACGATGTCCAGCGCCACAACGATGTTGTGTTTGATTATCCGCTGTGTATCGCCG
>DATHKF010000803.1:0-12570 GCA_035489505.1 Bacteroidia bacterium
TGGTAATTCCTACGGTGTTCGATGCGAAATCGATGGAAAATTATCACATGCACAGCGGCAAACAGGATTCGCTGCAGCAGATGATGTACTCTTCGTACACCAAAATTGACAGCACGCTTCAGAGCAATGAACGTTTTGGCCTGGCTGCGTTGGTGGTAACCGGAGGATGGATCGAAAGTTTGTATTTAACCACGCAGCAATTGGGGAATGCACCGAAATCGGAAGCAAACAAATTGCTGTATGATATGCTTGACGAGCAACAGAAACATACAGACAACATCGTATCTATGCTCGGCATGTTTCCCGATGACAGTTTGTTTGCCGGTCTCCGTGCAGACATTGTTGAACTGAAACAATTGTCGTCGCCTGCAGGCGAATACACTCCGGAAGAGCTGGAGAAAGTAACCGCACAGCTTGCCGCTATCCGTGGCCGGCTTGTAAGTATTGAATAATAATCTCCCAGCTTAGTATGGCACTTATTGGATCAATACTCAAGAGGACCATTGCACTGAACCAGAAAATTCCACGGCTCAGGCGCAAGACGAATTACAGGCAACAGGTAAAAACACTGCGCAAGCTCCTGGCGAAAGCAGAGTTTACCGCTTTTGGCGAGCATTATCATTTCACGAAACTTCTTTCACTTCCCGATCCGGTTAATGCATTCCGTACTTCGGTCGATCACCACGATTACAATTCGATGTTCCGCAAATGGTGGTACCGCACATTGAACGGTGAAGCCTTTGTTACCTGGCCGGAGAAAGTAAAATACTTCGCGCTCAGTTCAGGAACATCCGAATCGTCGAGCAAACATATTCCGGTAACGCGCGATACGTTGCGTGCAATCCGCAAAGCAAGTGTGCGCCAGATCCTGGCCCTGCACCATTATGATCTTCCCGAAGAATTTTTCACCAAAGGAATGCTCATGATCGGTGGAAGTACGCACCTCAATTACAACGGCACATATTACTCCGGCGATCTCAGTGGAATTACCACCGGGAATATTCCATTCTGGTTCCAGCATTTTTACAAACCGGGTGCGCGTATTGCACGCGAGCGCGACTGGAATACGAAACTGGAAGAAGTGGTGAAGAATGCGTCGCAGTGGGATATCGGTATCGTCGCAGGTGTTCCGGCGTGGATACAAATCCTGTTCGAACGCATCATCGAGCATTACAAAGTGAAAACCATTCACGACATCTGGCCAAACCTCGAAATTTATGTCTGGGGTGGCGTATCGCTGAAGCCGTATAAAAAAGGATTCGAGCAATTGCTCGGCAGGAAGATTGGTTATCTCGAAACCTATCTTGCTTCGGAAGGTTTCATGGCTTACCAGGACCACCCGGATAAAGAAGGGCAGAAGCTTTTGCTCGACAACGGAATTTTCTTCGAGTTCGTTCCGTTCAACAACGACAATTTCGACAACGATGGCGCGATCAAAGGCGCACCGGTCGTTCTCAATATTGCGGAAGTCGATGATCAAACAGAATACGCATTGCTCATATCCACCTGTTCCGGCGCATGGAGATACCTGATCGGTGATACGATCAAGTTTACGGACGTAGACAAAGCGGAAATAAAAATCACCGGGCGCACGAAACAGTTCCTGAGTTTGTGCGGAGAGCATTTGTCGCAGGACAACATGAACCGTGCGATCGACATGGCTTCCGAACAACTGAACATCAGTATTCCTGAATTCACGGTGGCCGGAATCAATTACGAAAATCTTTTCGCGCATCATTGGTACGTGGGCACACCGGATTCAGTGGACCCGGAAGCGCTTCGTAAACGCATCGACGAAAATCTTTGCGACCTGAACGATGATTACCGGGTGGAACGCAGCGCCGCATTGAAAGAAGTCCTGATCACTGTACTTCCTGCCGATGCATTTATGGAATGGATGAAGAAGCACGGAAAATTCGGCGGGCAGCATAAATTTCCGCGCGTGATGAAAAGTGATCGACTGGAAGACTGGAAGGAACACGTAAAAACGTATTCCGTAATTAATGTAAAGCCGTGATATGTTTGCTGCGATCGGACAAGGATTCATCTTCGGAATGGCACTGTGTTTCTCCATAGGGCCGGCTTTTTTCGGGTTGATCCAGACCAGTCTTAAGCGCGGGTACCGTTCGGGCATTGCCATGGCACTCGGCATTTTTCTCAGCGATTTTATTTATCTCCTCCTCGCGTGGTTCGGAATTTCCGGCTGGCTGATGGACGACAAGTACGCCATTCCGGTGGGTATTTGTGGCGGCGCCTTGCTGATTGCTTACGGCATCTGGCAGTTTATCAAGAAGACCAAGGTGCAGAATGTGGAAGGAGAAATTCCGGAACAGAAAAATTCGTACGGCGCTATGGCGTTGAAAGGATTCCTGATGAATCTCTTCAACCCGTTTGTGATCTTTTTGTGGATCGGTGCAATTACCCTGACGTCTACAAAATTCAACAACGATTTCTGGCTCACGATTGCGTTCTTCACGGCCACGCTGATCACAGTTCTTGGAACAGATATTCTGAAGTCGCTGGCTGCGCACAAGATCAAAGGTTACCTGAACGAAAACTGGATTCACCGCGTGAACCAGGTCGCGGGAATTATTATGATGATCTCGGGAGTGGTGTTGATTGTGCGGGTGTTTGTGGATAGACCGTGGGCGTAGATCCTTTTCAATCTGCGTCCTAAGCCATTCGACAAGCTCATGACAAACTCCGCGCAGGGTCCACGTTCCTATTAAGTAGCACTTAAGTAAACACGAATCGCGCAACGATTCAAATCCGTGTTTTTAAAGTTGCATCGTGAGATGCCACACATCTAAATTCCGGTCCGCATTTTGACGGATGCTGCATACTTGTATCCCGCAAATGCAATTTCAATTCCGCGCGTAACATGTCCGAGCGAAACAGACGCTTCATCGCCGTAGAAAAAATTAAAAATGGTGAGATAATCCGTGCTGTCCTGGTGTTGCTGATAATACGCGTGAAGGGTTGGGTATGCCGTCGCCGGTAAACTTTCCGCGCGCGCATCGGGGAACAATCCGGATACAGATTGGAATACGCTCACCTCCTGCTCCACATGATCGCGCAATGATTCCGGCTGTGCGTGAGTAGCGCGGTAAATTGTACGGAAGCAATACTCCGCTACGCGTACAGCAATCTGTTCCACCGTGTATTCTTCACCGCTCCAGAAAACCGGTGTGCAGAAATTTCGTGTGATGAGTGCATGAATACGGAATTTACTGTCGTAGTCAGAAGTGTATCGGTTGGTCCAGCCTCCTTTGAGATCATCGGACAGGTTCAATACAACTTTGAAATCCGGTTGATTGCGATTCCCGATCTTGCCATTAATTTTTTCAAGCACTTCAGCTGCGACGGATTCGGCATTCAGCTTTTTCAGTTCAAGAAGCTTTTGCAACACATGTTCTTTCCCCATGGGATTGTAGCCGCCAATTGGCACAACCATATCGCCCTTCGTGTTTCCCTGCAGCAACGCAATGTATTTGTTGAAGCGTTCCATGCTTGCAGGCTGTTCGTACAGCGCAATCATGGTTTCCAATATGGGGTGAAGGTGGAAGGACATTGCTCAGCAAAGGGTACGGGGTTACTGTTTCTATTTCCGCGTTCCGATGATGGATTCCCCGTTCACATCCGTCGTGAGCACTTCACTCATGTAATCAAACCACGGACGGATATTTTTGAAAGATTCATTCACCTGTTTCAAAAAACCGGGAGCGGTGACTTCTTTGTCGGTGAAGTGATGCCGGAAGAAAAATTGTTTGTGCCGCAGCAACTCAATCCCGGGATGATCCTTTGGAAATCCCTGCGGGGCCGTTTTCACCGCATCGCCTAACATAGGCCCGAAGTGTGTTTTGAATTTTCGCGCATGCAGAATTTTGTACCAGTCTTCATGGTTGTGTACAATATCCATGCGAACGCGTTTCAGATCGTCGTTGCTCGGACCATAGAACCCGCACGACACGTACGAGTTTCCGGGTTTGATCACGAGGTTGTACCCGCCGCGGAGAAATGGTTTTTCGCGACCAAATCCTGCAGCAAAACGTGCCGTGTATGGCGGACGGTTCTTGTGAAAACGCGTGTCGGAATAAATCCGGTACAAAGCACGCTTCGGATTGTCCGTGGAAATTTTGTCGTGCTTGTTCATTTGCGCGAGCAGTTCGCTTACGAACTCAAGCATGTTGGCATGTGCGTCTTCGTACAGGTGTTTGTTTGCGTTGAACCAGTCGCGGTTATTATTGGCGGCGAGTTTTTTGAGAAACTGTAACGTGCGCGGGGATATAGCGGGAGATTTTTGTGCGGACATGAGGGACGAAAGTTAGGAATTAGTTTTTCACTTTCGCGTCCAATGCGTCTTCCGGTAGTGTCTCAGTTTGAGCATTTGATAATTTTTACACGGCGACACGGCGCTAAAAGAAACACGAAACCCGTTCTAAGCCCGGGCGCTCACGGCGCGTTACCGTTATCTCGCCGTGAGCGCCCGGGCTTAGAATAAGAAAATGCCGTAAAAATGCGCTCCCGATTGCTATCGGGACCGTGTCAAAAAGCAAAGCGAGACACTACCCGTCTTCCAGCATGTCTGCAAATACGTCGCAGTCTTTTTCGCGGGTATAACCTATCGGTGGAACAACAGAAATATCCGGAAGACCGTAAACACTACAAATAAAAACAGGAGTCCGAGACAAATGACCAGCACGACCAGATTATACGAATAGTAATAGAAGCTGAGAGTGAACACGCACCAGAACACATCTCCGACGCTACACGTGTTTCCGGTAATGCTCTTCTACTTCCGCAATCCTTTGCTGCTTCATTTCCTCACTGAGGAAACTTGCAGTGAATGCGTTCTTTGAAAGTGTTGCGAGATCTTCTTTCGACAGATCCAGTGCCGTTGCTACAGCGAGAAAATTTTCATCCATGTGTCCGCCGAAATAGGCAGGGTCATCCGAATGAATCGTTGCGAGAAGTCCGTGGTCGAGTAATTTTTTCAGCGGATGATCTTTCATGTCTTTCACCACTTTCAGTTTGAGATTGGAAAGCGGACAAATGGTCAGCGGAATTTGTCGTTCACGCAATTCAGCTACGAGATTATCATCCTCCAGGCAACGGTTGCCGTGATCGATACGCGAAACGTACAAGAGATCGAGTGCCTCCCAGATATATTCCGCGGGACCTTCTTCACCGGCATGTGCGACGGTGAGAAATCCTTCGTTGCGCGCCTGTTCAAACACGCGTTCAAACTTAGACGGTGGATGACCCAACTCCGAAGAGTCGAGTCCTACGGCAATGATCCAGTCTTTGTAGGGTCTCGCCTCCTCCAGCGTACGGAACGCAGATTCTTCATCGAGATGCCGCAGAAAACTCATGATGAGCAACGAAGTGATTCCGAGTTTTTCTTCTGCATCCACGAGTGCGCGGCGTATTCCGGTAATCACCGTTTCAAATGCAATACCGCGATCGGTATGCGTTTGCGGATCGAAAAATATTTCGGTGTGTACCACATTCTGCGCATGAACTTTGTGGAGGTACGCCCAGGTTAAGTCGTAAAAATCTTTTTCGTGAATGAGCACCCCGGCACCCGCATAATAAATGTCGAGAAAATCCTGGAGGTTGCTGAAATCGTACGCATCGCGGATTTCCTGCACGGAAGCATACGGAAGCGTGATGTTGTTGCGCTGCGCAATTTCAAACATGAGCTCCGGTTCGAACGTTCCTTCGATGTGAAGGTGGAGTTCGGCTTTGGGCATCTGCCCAACAAAATCCTCAAGACTGATTGCGCTCATAGATTTGTAGTGTTTAAATTAATTTTGTTTTGCGAACCAATGCAGGAAAATTCTAATCCTCCCAAGCGGCATTCTTCCAGCCCTGCTCTATTACGTTTGTCTGCTCCGCAGTAAGGGCGTTCCAATCGGTGAACAATTCCTTAACATACCCGCCACGATTACCCTTTCCTGCTCCAAGTCCTGCAATATAACGAAACCTGTCAGTTGGACTTGGATGCGTGTCGTCATTGGTTGTTTTCCGATTGATTGCCTCCGTATATTTTTCTTCAATTGTTTTTTCAGAATGAATATTCAGCTCGTACAAATTCGCGAATGGACGTCTATTCTTTCTCGCGTCATCAATTTCTGTCCGGGCCAGCAAAACAAATTCGATAGTCTTTCTGACCACGTGCGAAAGCCCATTTACAAATGAACGTTCTCCATACATTTGCGCTGCAACCCGATCAGCTAAAATTTCCTGCAGACGTGTTGCCCCATGGCTGATTCTCCTGTATATGAAATCATAGAGGCGCAGGAATTGGTAGGCAAGATTCCACCAACGGGCCTGACCAGAAACGGCAAGCGCATAAGCATAGAGGTGAATGTCCCGACGAACCCGGAAAGCAACTTCTCCTCCCGCAGTATCGCGATGTGAAAAATGTCCATACTCATGGGCGAGTACCGCCCGAAAATCGTCCACGCGAAAATCACGCATCACACCTGTACCAATAATTAAAACACGTTTTCCCTTGTCGCTCATTTTCATCCTCCAGGAACCACGTTCATACACCGCAAGATCCGATTCCGGTGTTATCCTGATTTCTTCAATGGGTCGTGTATTCATATCCCGCGCAACCTCGCGTGTCAATTCAAACAATCCTGGAGCTTCCGTTTCCATCAACTCGCGACCATCATCCTGAGTTTTTGGTCTTACAATAAGCGTCTTGACCATGTAAAATATAGTAATCCCTCCACTTGCGACGATCAGAAACAAAAAGTAAATCGGCAGTCGACCAACCGCAAAAAATAAATACAATGCGCCACCAACCGCAACAATCAGCAACACCAGGACAATTGGCAAGGAGAGATAATAGTAGATCCCTGATATGTTGATCATCCAGCGATACAGGTTTCTTACAAAACCGGTTTGTAGTGATCCGCCGGATTTGATCTGACGTTCAACGGTTGAAAGGGTTAAGGATGAAAGAATAACTCCGAAGAGAAAAAGTGCTGCGAGCCCAATTATCCATCCCAGAAAAGTCCACAAAAAAATTCCTTTCGCACGAATTACGAATAATTCATGGTTTACGCCATTGTCCAGGAAAGCCCCGACCGTAGTCTTGTCCAGACCCTTTTCTTCTGCAATCCTGATTTCTGATTCAGCCTTTTTCCAATCCTCCTTTGTTGCAGCCAGAATGGCGTTCAGGTAATGTGATGCCATTTTATCCGGATGTCGCTCCATGAGACGATTCGTCTCTCTTTCGAACAGGACTAAGTCATTTAACCTCATACCACAATCTGCCAGCAGGTACGTGTATTCAAAATCACTGGACGTCGGCATGTTTCTCCCTTCTTCGAGTAACTGGATTGCCCTGTTCAGGTTCTGCGCGGCGGTCGCCTGATCCAATCCTTCATCGTTGGACAAACCTTGCGCGAGCATAATGATATTGTCGGAACTGCGATTAATTTCGAGAGCCTTCTCGCACAGCGCAATCCCTTCATCGCTGCTGCCCATTTGGGTTTTTATTGAACCCAACCTACGCAATACAGCGTCGAAAGTTGGCGCCATCTCACTTACTTGAGAATATAAACTGTCCGCGCGCACGTAATTCATTGAATCCATGGCAGCTGTTCCTGCGATAAAAATCGGTACAGCCGCAGAATTTATGCCGCGAAGATGCGCAACAATGGAATCCTCCTTCCGCATATCACGCTGTGGAGCCTGTGCAAGACCGATGACACAGTTCAATAGGAACAATGAAACACAAAAACGGAATTTCATCGGATCAAGCCAAGTCTTCCCACGGTTCAGCATCGTTAATCCAGGAACGCGACCTTTCGTACCGAATACAATGTGATAAATAATTTGTGTGTAGGTTGACATGTAACGGTAGATTTTGCACTAATGTATCGTGAAAATCTGAAAACTGGCATCACATTCGACCCTTTCAGGGTCAGTCGTGGGTTTCGATAATTGAGCGTTGGTTTTATTCACGTTGAACGCCTTCAGCGTCCGCAACTTTCGCGTAACCGGGGACGCTGAAGGCGTCCAATGTGAATAAAAAGGGTAAAACCTCAGGTATCGAAACACAGGACCCTGAAGGGGTCGAATGCAACCATTGCAACGAATGCCGCGAACCTCTTAGATGAGTCATGCCTTATGATGGGACTGCTTCGGCTTCACTCGGGACAAACTCGCCGAATGCACTCGCCGAAAACGACCGGGTTACGCACTGACACTGACGCCAACACTGATACTTTTTCCAATCAACCAGCGACTACTCGCCAAGCACAGCCTTAATGTTGGGGCGGAAATAAAGCTCACTCTTCAGCACCTTCCCATCCTCCCTGAAAATCGGCTTCCCTTCCTTGTCCAGCTTCGACATATTGCTGCGGTGAATCTCATCAAACACTTCTTCGATCTTGTGTTGCAAACCGTGACGGAGAATAGTTCCGAAAGTGATGTACAGCAAATCGCCGAGCGCGTCTGCGATCTCCACCACGTCGCCGTTCTTGCAGGCTTCGAGGTATTCTTCGTTTTCTTCTTTGAGGAGATTGAACCGCAGAAGGGCTTCTGCTTCCGGAACCGTTCCGGTTGGCGTGTGACGGTTGCCGATCAGGAATACGTCGTGGAATTCACCAACAGCGTTGATCTTCGACAACAACGCTCCGCTTACTTCTGTTTTTACCTCGCTCATGATTGAAATGTGTTTGAGGTGTAAAAAAACAAATCCGGCTGCTATGAAACAAGTTCACGGCAGCCGGATGATATAACTTTTCAAAACTATTTCTTCGGTGCGGTTTTTTCCTGCGCTTTGCGCGCGTCGTATTCCTGGTTGAGTGCAACGAGCACATCGTTCGTTACGTCGAGGCTGTCGTTTGCGTAAATGATCGGCATGCCGGTTCCGAACATCATGATGTAATCAATTCCTTTTTCCATCGCGTATTCGCGGAAGTACAAGGCGATTTCCTGCGAGATCATGTCGTTCTTCTGCATCGCATTGCTTTCCAGGTACGCCAGGTTAGTTTCCATGCGCTTGAGTTCATCAAGGCCGGCATTGATCGATTTTTCTTCTGCTTCAGCGGCGTCGGTAGAAATAGTTCCCATGTTCACCTGCTCCTGCAGTTTTGCGTAACGGTCCTGCAGGGCAGCAGCTTTGCGCTGGTACACCGCCATCTGGTTCTGGAGATTTGATCCGGCTTCCTGGGAAAGTTCAGAAAACGCACGGTAGTTGGTATTGATGGAATCAATGTTCACATACAGCACTTTAGCGCCCTGGAGATTTTTAGGGATGGCGAAAGTCTTGTTTGGCGTTGTATCTTCCTGTTGCGCTCTTACCGCCGCAAGATCCTGGCTGGATGAAAAATGAAGATAAAACAGAACGGCTACAGCGATGCCGAGAATAACATTGATAATCGTAGAAGGGTTTTTCACAGGATAAATGGACTATTTACCCGCAAATATAGGGTTAAGACTTACCCCTGCAAAACGCATTTTTGATCAATAATGAGGGTCTAACCTTTTTTAACTTAATAACCAGGCGTTTCTTTCCGGCCAAACGTCACTGGTAGCACAACCGAACAACGCACATTTACACCTCCCTTTTTCCCTGGAACCCACGTGGGCATTGACTTGATGAGGTCCACAGCAGATTCATCGCAACCATAACCAATCTTGTTTTGGGCAACAATCCCGGTAATCCTTCCATCCGTTTCCACCACAAACCGCACGTTTACGGTGCCGGTAATATCGTTTACGTAAGCGATATTCGGGTAAATGAGATTTTTGGCAATGAACTTGTCCATCGCAACACTTCCCCCGGGAAACGAAGGGCCCACATCCGGATTTCTGACAACCGGCGAGTTGGTTATTACTTCATCCTCGCTGCCCGCATTGCCACTAATGGCCAGGCGCATATTTTCAATGGCCGTATCGTTCTCCAGGCGCAGACTTTCGCCTTCCGGTGTTGATATAATTTCGCTCCGTTTTCCAACAACAAATGTGTCTACGGTTTGTTCCGCCTTCAATGCAGAATCTGCAGCAGCAATGTCCGCCTGCTGTTCATCGGATAAACAGGCCGGAAGTAAAAAAAGAAAAGGGAGAACCCGAAAAAATTTCATGCCTGGCGTGTGCTTATACGGTATAATGCATGACGCAATAAAAAGTCACCCGCAAAAATGGCAATAAAAAAATGAATTTTCTGCTACGGAAAGTCATCCTGCAAAAGTAATGCAGATGAGTGGAATTGGAATGAACTTATTATTCCTTCGGCGCTTCCGGGGCTGGATCGGGTCCATCGCAACCGCCACCGTTTGGAACATACTCCACTTCGCCAAGCTTATAGATTTCCGTTGGCTCAACAGGAATAGAACCGGTTTGCGTACTATCGATCAGCTTCACGTTTCCTTTCAGGTGCGTTGTATCCGGGTTCAGATTGTTCACTGTTGTTGTGCTATCCGGAACGTAAGCCACATCACCCATGATGTCGGGCGTGTGATGCCTGGTACTTCCGCACGATGCAAACAGAAAACTTCCGAAAGCCAGGAACACAGCCGCAGCAAACCGCTGGAGGTTGAATGAAAAACGGATGCGGTGTTTAGGAAGTTCCGTCACCTGTTCGCTTTTGAAGCGCCCGCATATTTTCTGTTCGGTACGCTCTTTCAGGTAACCTGAAATTCCTTTGTTGGACATATTGGTAAAGTCAACAACGGTCTTGCAGCATTGACCGCAAAAGCGACCTTTTTCTTCGGGATTCATTGTTTCCCAGGACTCGTGGCAGGGAGTGTTTATGGCAACTACGGGCTTCATGTGGTAGGTTTTGAATGAAGGATGCCCGATCCTGGAGAATTCCATAAGTGTTCAAAAAAAATCACCGCGGAGGCGCGGAGACGCGGAGACGCAGAGCAACCAAAACCATAGGAAGCAATATTCGCTGAGTCTCTGCGATCATTGCATCCTGAGTCTCGCACTCCGCGCCTCTACGCCTCCGCGGTGAAATTTTGGTACAACTGTTCAATTACCCGGTACACTAATCCTGTGTACCGTCCGTCCGTCAGCAGCACCACCTATCTTTGCTACAAGATTTCGTCCATCTGAAAAAGTTACGCATCCATATCAACTCCTTCCTCTCCCGAATAAAACCCTACGCGAAGCGTACGTGGGATTGGTTCGTTGCGTTCATCAAAACCAAAAAAGGAAAATGGATCACGGCTTTTCTCATTCTTCTCACAGTATGGTGGTTTTGTTTGCCTGCGAAATTATTTTCCGATCCAACGAGCACGGTTTTACTTGACCGCGATGGAAAACTCCTCGGTGCAAAAATTGCTAACGACGGTCAATGGCGGTTTCCCGAACGCACTACCGTTCCCTACAAATTCGCGCAATGCCTCATCCAGTTTGAAGACCGGCAATTCTACAAACATCCAGGCGTAAACCCAGTTGCTATTTTCCGTGCAGTGAAACAAAATGTTTCCAACAGCAAAGTTGTTTCGGGCGGAAGTACCATTACGATGCAGGTGATTCGCATGTCGCGAAAAAATCCGCCGAGAACAGTCTGGCAGAAATCCATCGAGATTGTAATGGCCACACGACTCGAAGCGAGTTATTCGAAAGAGGCAATCCTCGCGATGTACGCTTCGAATGCACCGTTCGGCAGCAACGTGGTTGGAATTGATGCGGCTTCGTGGAGATTCTTCGGCCGCTCACCCGAAAAATTATCGTGGGCAGAATCTGCAACGCTTGCCGTTTTACCCAATGCGCCATCATTAATTTATCCCGGAAAAAACCAGGAACGTCTCAAAGACAAACGCGATCGTTTATTGCAACGTTTGGTTGAAGCCGGAATTATTGATCAGCCCACGTGCGATCTCGCAGTGCAGGAACCTTTGCCCGGTGCACCTTATCCGTTACCGCGCCTCGCCCCTCACCTGCTCGACCGTGCCTCGAAAGATGGGCACGACGGAGAAATTGTGGAAAGTACCATCGACCTCAACCTGCAGGAACGCGTGAACGGAGTTGTGCAGCGCCACCACAGTCGTTTGCGTGCGAACCAAATTCATAATGCAGCAGCAATTGTCATCGACGTAAAAACCGGTGAAGCGCTCGCCTACGTTGGAAATACTTCTGTTCCCGATGGGTTTGCAGTCGCCGGCACGAGCGACGATCACGGTTATGATGTGGACGTGGTGAATGCGCCGCGCAGCACAGGAAGTATTTTGAAACCGTATTTGTATTGCGGCATGCTCACCGATGGACAATTGCTTCCCAACACACTGGTCGCGGATGTTCCTACTGACATTGCGGGATACAACCCGGAAAATTTTGATCTCGCATACGATGGAGTTGTTCCCGCGCATCGCGCGCTTGCACGTTCGCTGAATGTTCCGGCGGTGAAAATGCTTCAGCAATACCGCGTGGAGCGTTTTCACAATCTCCTGAACAAAATCGGGTTGACCACCGTTACCCGTTCGCCGGAAGATTATGGCCTTTCACTTATTCTCGGTGGTGCCGAAGGAAAACTCTGGGACCTCGCCGGTGCGTATGCATCCATGGCGCGCACACTCAACCGGTACAACACGAGCG
>DATHKF010000804.1:0-4826 GCA_035489505.1 Bacteroidia bacterium
AACATTTTCAGGGATAAATTTTTGCTGACATCCAAAGCAATAATTTGATTGAGCGCGCATTGCAGCTGTTCCAATACCGGGTTATTGCTCACGTTGAGACTGGTGAGATTGTTTTTCGTACAACGCAGGTATTTCAGTGCAGTGTTCGCGCTCACATCGAGGCTCGCCAGTTGATTGTACTTGCAGTTTAACTCCACCAGGTTGATGTTCTTACTCACATCAAGCGCCGTGAGTTCACACTCGGTACAATAGATCGTTTGCAATAAAATGTTTTTGCTGACATCCAGGTTCGTGAGTTTGTTCCGGAAACAGGTCAGCTTTACCAGCGAAGTATTCCCGCCCAGGTCCAGTGCTGTGAATTTATTTTCCTGGCAGTCCAGTTCTGCAAGCGCAACATTGTGGGTCAGGTCAAGGCTTGCCAGTTGATTCTTAAAACAAACCAGTTTGGTCAGCAGAACGTTTTTGCTGAGGTCAAGATTACCGAGTTTATTTTCGGAACAATCCAGTCTGACCAAAACCGTATTTCTGCTTACGTCGAGAGTTGTGAGTTTATTCCTTCCGACGTAGAGTTCTTTCAGTGCAAAGTTCCTGCTGACGTCAATTTTTGTCAGCTGGTTCATTGTGCAATGAAACTCGATGAGGTTGACGAATGCTTCCAGTCCATCGAGGTTCTTGATGGACTTTACATTCAGATCCAGAACAGTCACGGCCTCTGCTTCGCTGGTCTCTATCTCACCATTGCCGTTTAGATCCACTTTCTTTTCAATCAGCGCCGATTTGAATGCCGCATCGGTGATCGTAACAATTTGCGCCTGCGCCAGTGAAAAAAACAAAGAGCAGGCAACGGCCAGTAATTTCGATTTCATCGTATGGAATTTGTTGTGGAAGAAGTAGAAAGTTACAACTTATTTGCCGTCATGGGAACGCAACGAAGCGATGACGTCAAAAGTTTAAACGGATACTTTACCGTGATGCCGTTATTTTTTTCGTGTCCTCAGAAAATCCTTCCACACGGCTTCCAGTTCTTCCACGAATTCTGGCCGGACGATAATTCCTGATGATTGCGGTGTCCACATCTGTTTCGATAAGCGTCCTACTTTCAGCAAATCCAGTGTAAGGATGGGTTCCTTCTCCGGGTTCAGCAGCACGTCGAGCTTCAGCATCACTTTCATGCGTGGAAGAATTTTTCCTTTGCGCGGCGCGCCCAAAAATGGTTCCGAAGAAATAATTCCCGAACCCATAATTCCTTTCGGCTCTTTGCCCACGCGCACAAGAAAAGCGCGATCGCCCAACTTTACTTTTTTGTGGCTGGCGCACGTCCACTCATCCGAATACGATCCGGTGCGACGGACTTCTTCTACACTTTCTTCGAGATCATTCCAGGGCCATACATCAGGGCTCCACGCAAAGAGAAATGCGTTGGTCATGCAATTGCGTCTTAGAGATTCAATTCCGGTTTGTACACTACGTCACTTAAAAAAAGTCCGTTCGCCGGAACCGTAAATCCGGATACTGGCTGTTGCTTCGAAAGCAGAATTTCATTCACGCGTTCAACCGGAATTTTGCCGGTGCCCACTTCCACGAGTTGTCCAACAATGGCGCGAACCATGTTGCGTAAAAAACGGTTGGACGAAATCCGGAACACCAGGCCATCTTCGGTTTCGCTCCACGCGGCATGCGTGAGTTTACATAGTGTGGTGCTCGTCGTATTTCCGGTTTTGCTGAACGCTACAAAATCGTCGTGCTGCAAAAGAATTTTCGCGGCTTCATTCATGCGTTCAATGTTCAGCGGCTCATGAAATTCCCAGGCCAGATCGTAACCAAACGCTTTTTTGGTCCGCGTGATGTAATACTCGTAGCTCCGCGAGATCGCAGAGAAACGTGCATGCGCATTCTCCGGCATCAGGCGTATTTCCTGGATGGCAATTCCATGCGGAATGGATTTGTTGAGACGAAACAAAACTTTTTCGTCCGTGTGCAGATCATCGCGTGTTGCATCAATGTGCGCATAGTATTTTGAAGCGTGCACGCCGGCATCTGTTCGTCCGCAACCATACACAGTAGTTTTTTCATGAAGCAACGCCGAGATCGCTTTCTCGAGTTCTTCCTGTACGGTAGGTGCATTGGGTTGAAACTGCCAGCCGGAAAAGTGGGTGCCGTTGTAAGCAAGTTTCAGGAAATAACGATGAACCGACATGATACTCAACTTAAAAATTTGCTTGGTGCGCCTTAGCGGCTTTGTGACTTCGTGGCAATTTTATTTCGCCGCTGGCTTTTCCGCAAGCAACTGCTGAATGAAACGCAATGCGGCTTCCGAATCACGTGTGTAATATGCACCGGTTGCCGGACCGTTGTACCCGCTATGTATACGTCGTACATTTCCGCTTCGGTCAATATAAATGCTGGTTGGAAAACAGAATATCCCATTGACAAAAGGCAGGCTCGCCGATGCAGAATCCTTTCCGCTCTTCCCGGTGTTCAGCAATGTATACGTCACGCCAAAACGATCTCGTATTCTTCGGATTGCAGCGTTCTGCGTCGCCGTATCCCCTTTACGTTCATACGCAAGTCCGATGACTTCAAGTCCTTGTCTATTGTATTTTTTGTAAACTTCCTGCAGCCATGCAGTTTCATCCAAACAATTCGGACACCATGTTCCCATGATCTGTATGATGACCACTTTCCCTCTGTAATCCGAAAGTGACACCGGCTTCCCGTTGAGATCGTTGAACGTAAAATCAACATCCGTGGAATCTTTCGCCCATGTCAACTGATCAGGATCGCGGAGCTCAAAATTGTCGTTGCGCTTTGCTTTCCATGTTTCGTGGTAATACTTTCCCGACCAGTATTCGCCTTGAATAGAATCGTAAGTCATCCTTGCCGTGAACAGCATCGCAAATTGTCCGTCGAAAACCGAAAGCATGATTTCATCGCAATCGGTGTAGCCTCCTTCGAGAAAACGATAGTCCCCAAACTCCGTTACAAAAGTACCGGTGTAGGTTCCGTTTTTCTCCAGATTGAAAAGTCCGATTGCTTTGCTCTCACCTTTTGCTCCGGGAGAAAATGTAGATTCCCATTTGCCTGAAAAATTGTGAACGCCAGTGCAGGTATGATTGCTTACAACACGCGGCCTGCTGAATGTTGCCCGAAACTTCAGTACGTATGGTTTGCCTGCTGCGGTGTTGCTCCATTCCCCGGAGAATGTTGTATCACTATCCCGCTTACAACGAAATTTTGTGTTGAACACCGGCATGGTCCATGAAACAGAATCGCGATTCACCTGCGTATTCTCCACCGTAATTTGTTCGGCTCCGTTTATAACGATCAGGGTGTAAATTTCCTCTATGTTAACCTTGCCCATGTGCAATTCGAAAGTGAATGGGAGTTCTGTGGTATCGTTGAGCATGAGAACACCGCGCCAGTTACCGGCTTTCAATAGAGGCTTTCGCATTCCGGCAATGGCATTTGCTGTACACAGAAATATAAATGCTAAAACCAGTGCGCGTTTCATGCGTTAAATATAACCACATTAGGAACATAGGTTACATAGCCAATCATTTCGGGGATAGCAAAGGGTATAGCACGCAATAGGCGATTACCGTTCCGGTATCGTCCTGAAATACTCGTTCACGTACGTCCTTTGCCCTTCAGCAAAAATGTTTCCGCAATTGAAATTGATGAGTATTCCTTTCGGTTTACGAAGCAGCTTCATGTAGGTGAGCAGTTGAGCCTCGTGCACCGGGATCAACCCGTTCACTGCTTTCAATTCAACAACCATCGCGTCTTCTACAAGAAAATCACAGCGCAGACCGGTGACCACCGTTTCTCCTTTGTAGTTAATGTTAACCTGCATCTCGGAAGAATACCTGATGTTTCTGAGCTTGAATTCCTTTTCCAGGCATTTGTGATAAACGCTTTCCACAAGTCCTGCGCCCAATTCTTTGTGCACTTCGATCGCTGCACCCACAATGCTGTAGGTGAGTTTGTTTAAATAACTCCTTGTCATAAAATAAAACGTATTTAAAATAATAAACTCTGATTCTATTGTTGCTCTGATCTATTCTTAACGTCTCTATACTTTCATAAAAACCACATAGTTACATAGATTACATAGGATCGCTTGCGATCCCTCCGCTACTGTGAACTAATTTCTTTTACTGGCACCTATGTTTCCTATGTCCCTATGTGGTTTATTTTTGTGCATTTTACAAATCAAACTTAATTCCCTGCGCCAACGGCAAGCTCGTAGAATAGTTGATCGTATTTGTCTGTCTGCGCATATACACTTTCCATGCATCAGATCCTGACTCACGTCCGCCACCTGTTTCTTTTTCTCCGCCAAACGCGCCGCCAATCTCCGCACCGGAAGTTCCGATGTTCACATTCGCGATTCCGCAATCAGATCCTTCGTGCGAAAGGAACTGTTCCATTTCGCGCATGCTGTTGGTGAAGATCGAAGACGACAATCCCTGCGGAACTCCATTCTGCATTGCAATCGCTTCTTCAATCGTTTTGTATTTCATCACGTACAGGATTGGTGCAAATGTTTCTTCCTGCACGATGTGATATTCATTCTTTGCTTCGATGATGCACGGCTTCACGTAACATCCGCTTTCATATCCCGGTCCTTCGAGCACACCGCCTTCAACAACAATTTTTCCGCCTTCTTTTTTCGCGCGCTCAATGGCGTTGAGATAATCTTCGGTTGCTTTTTTATCGATCAGCGGACCTACGTGATTTTTCGAATCCAGCGGATTGCCGATCGTCAATTGTCCGTATGCGTTTTTCAAAACGGAAATTGTTTTGTCGTACACGCTTTCGTGAAC
>DATHKF010000805.1:0-2567 GCA_035489505.1 Bacteroidia bacterium
TTGTGGCCGCCGATGAAGACTGGCAGGAACCGATTGCCGCATCGTAATCCCAGAAGTCGCGGAAACGCACGGCAGAAGCATTGAGTACGCTGTCGATGTAAGTAACAACAGGTGTTACTGAAATATTCAGGCATTCCAAAGTTATCGGATCGGGGTCAGGATCGTCTCCTCCATGATTCGCATGTATCGTAGCACCCGAACCTATCGTGAAACTGGTTATCGGTAAATAGCTTTCCCCCTCAGGGGTTAATTCGAAGCATCCACAATCAACCTGGTTGCAATCGCCATCTGGTGTAATGTAACTGAAAACCAAGCTGAATCCACCTTCGCATTCTTGAATGGTAATGGATGAGATGACGGAAGACAATGTTGGAAACAAATGATCTCCGTCAGAATTAAAATACATGCTGCCTGAGAGGTCGTACGTTTTATACACCAACCGCCCGTTACAATCCAGTGTGTAGTTGAGGAATTCAGCAATCTCCGATACCAAAGAAATATTGGTGTAAGAAGAACCGGATAAGGATTCCAGCCCCCGGTTGGTATTATCTGTTGGGTTACTCAATGCAACGATTGAGCCGGCGTTGACACCAAGGAGATTTCTGCGGCCGGAGCGGACTACGCGCATAATTACTTTGTTCCCCGATGAAACCGCTTCAGGTGTATGGAACAACAGACTTCGGACACTAGCGCCCGTAGAGCTGCAATGCTCGCGGCGTTCAATAAGCGTCGCTCGATTTTTCGGTTCTGCTGGTTGAAATATACCATCCCCATCATCATCGTAGGTCAGAATGAACTCATCACCTTCAGAAAGGATGTTGAAAATTTCGTCAAACATAAGAGGAACCGTACTGGTGTTCCAGGTCATGGGTTGTGTTGCATCAATCTGGAAATTATTCCAGGTACTATTTACCGTTCCAACTTTCGCAATAAATGTGAAGTCGATATTTTTATATGCACCACCCATATTATCATACTCCCAATGCGCAGGGATATCGTAGCGATAAATCGGGTCTTCATAATTGTTGGTTACCGTAACGAGCAACGGCCTTCCGGTCTGGGCATCAAATACTTTATTCTCTGTTACCACCACAGATTGCGCATCTGTAGCAACCACCTTTGTAAGGATTCCCGCTTTCTGAATAATCTTATTAGTCACGGTCGTTCTAAGGTCATTGGTATTGGATGAAAAACTTGGCCAGGGAAATGGCACCGAAAATCCAGGGAATTCAATATTGAAACATATACCCCCTCTTGTGCTGAAATTCCTGTTTTTGCGCTGATCAGTAAAGAAATCATACTCAACGCCAACGATAGCCTCCTGAACATCCGTTTCATACTTCCCGGAAGAAGTTACCCGGTCTCCGTAAATTACATCAACGTTATTGTCCAGACCAAGCGCCGGAATTCCTTCTGGTGTTTGAATATTTTTTGTACTATAAAAATATTCAATTTTTGATTCTGGTTTCGGCAACAAATTACCTGCTGCATCCAATCCATAACTGGTGACGGATTTTAATTTTCCGTGCATATCATTGAGGATAATCGAGTAGCCTTGTGTGGCAGTCATATTATTGGTCTGTATATTTCCAATGAATGGAATGGGGATGTATAACCTGAATGGTTTCTTATCAATAGAGGTTTCATCAGTTATCACCGGAAAGTCCTTTGCGGTATAGAACTCTGTTATAATTGCTCCTGTGCCGCGTGCATTTTCAGTCAATGTATTATCAAGAATGGCCTTCGTAGTAAGTGACTTTACGGTCACTTTGCTATAGCCAACAACCGGGGCAGGATAGTTTGATTCATTCAATGGATACTCGAAGAATAAATCATTATCCGTGAAAATAGGAATCTCTTCGGGATAGTGCTTTGCGTGGCGAAGAGCGATTTCGTCCCCTCCAATTTGCGGTTCATAAGAGGCAACACCAGAACTAATGATTGCTCCAGATTCATTTATGGTAGTGTAGTCATACACTTGCCCATACTGCCCATTTCCTTCCCCTGTTCCTGCATTCCATTCGTCACTGATGCTGAGCTGTTTGACACGACAACCGCCCCCAAATTTCTTTTGATCCGGAGAGCAAAGACGTATTACGCAATAATCAAGGTCCGCAACCACCCTACCATAATCCTGAGCCACACAATAATCTCTGAATCCACGGAACAACTGCTCAATGTCTGTAATAAAACTCAGTAGGCTTCTGGCTGCATTAGCCTTATCAATATTAGAAGGATTGCCTTGCGCTAAATTGCCAACAGAATGAAGAAGATCTGGCTGAGTTGTCCGCAAATGCTGCCATGCAGCAACCGACAATGGATGATAGTCATTCGTATTCGTACCCTGCACATTAGTCAGGTCAACAGTTACGAATCCACGCGTATAATAATTACCTGATCCAATCGCCGTTGTATGATGATCAAATCCATAATCCTTATCTTCGGACACATCATTATCCAAACCACCAGTTGAGACCAATAAATTACAATAGCCACTAATAAATTCCATCGGCGATTCGGCTTCCGTTCTCACATGGGTGAGCAGTTTATAATACAACTGATAGTAA
>DATHKF010000806.1:0-5746 GCA_035489505.1 Bacteroidia bacterium
GACATAGTTTACATAGGTTCCAGGGCGTAAGAATGTTTGAGTTCACATGAGCATCGAACATTGCCTTTGGCAATGCTATGTGTGCTTGATTCTGAACTATGCCTATGTTTTCTATGTCACTGTGGTTAATTATTATTTGAAACTGACCCACTACCCGCTCTTGCGGTAAATAAATTATGCAGTATGTCTTTGCGTAAATCTTTGCGAACTCTGCGGCGGCGCTTGCCATGAGCCTGTCGAATGGCGTCTATCTACGTCAACCGGATCCCGATCACAAGCACATCATCCACCTGGTCATTCACGCCCTTCCAATCCGTAAACTGCTTCTGGATCGTTTCGATCTGCTCTTTCGGATGCTTCGGATTGATGTCGGCAAGGAATTGCTTGAAGCGCGTGTATAAATATTTTTTACCGGAAGGTCCGCCAAACTGATCGGGGAATCCATCGGTGATGAGGTAAATCATGTCGCCTTTACGATACGGCAGTTCTTTGTTTGTGAAATTGCGAAGGTCCGTTCCGTGTACACCAATCGGGAATTTGTCGCCTTTGTATTCCGTGAAAATTCCTTCGGAGAAATGATACAGCGGATTATTCGCACCGGCAAACATCACCACGTTCTTCTCCCGGTCGATGCAGCACATCACCATGTCCATACCGTCTTTGCTTTCGGTATCGTGACCTTGCTGGCGCAATGCTACGATCAGCTTCTCTCGCAGCATATTCATAATCTGTGCAGGCTCCGTGAGATTGGTTTCATTCATGATCTCATTCAGCAATGAATTACCAATGATACTCATGAACGCGCCCGGAACTCCGTGACCGGTACAGTCAATTGCCGCGATGTACGTTTTGTTTTCTTTCTGGAACAACCAGTAAAAATCTCCGCTGACGATATCGCGCGGCTTGAAGAAAATAAAATGTTCAGGCAACACCTTGCTGATTTCCGAAGAAGGTGGCAGCATAGCCTGTTGAATCCGCTTCGCGTAATTGATACTGTCCGTAATGTCGTTGTAAGCAACAGACAATTGCGTGTTCGCCAGTTTCAATTCCTGAGTGCGCTCATCAACTTTTTCTTCAAGCACTTTTTTCTCCACCTCAAGGCGTGAAGTTCTCCAGCGGATAAAACCAAACACAAGCACCAATGCAGTAACCACGCACAGCGTATAGAACCACCACGTCTGCCAGAATGGAGGACGAATAGTGAATGTGTACGACACTACTTCTTTACTCGTAAATCCATCGCTGTTCACCGCTTTCAGTTTGAACGTGTAAGTTCTTCCTGCGGGAAGGTTGGTGTATGCTGCAGAAGTATTCGATGTCCACGGCGACCAGTCATCGTCTAATCCTTCGAGCATAAACTGGTACTGAACAAAATCAGTAGTCAACGCCTGGAAATCGAACGTGAGGTGATTGTCTTTGTAAGAAAAAACAGGACTGATCGGAAGCAATGTTCTCTTGTCAACAGAGTCGGCGTATTTGCTCCAGTCAACAGCCTGGTAGAACAAACGGATTCCGTTCAGGTGCAATTTCGGTGGGCTGTCGTTCACATAATCGAACGAGGGATTGTAACGGATCAAACCGTTCTCTGTTCCCATCCACAACAATCCTTCTTTGTCGATGTAAAAACAGTGCTGCGAAATTTCTGTTCCACGCAACCCTTCTTTCTCGCCGAAAAATTTAATGGTAACCGGCTCCAGATTTTTCCCCAATGAAATCCGGTTCACTCCTTTGTCTGTTCCCACCCAAAGACGATTTTCATGGTCGACCGTCATGGCGTAAACGAGATCGGAACTCAATCCCTGCGCCGTTGAAATGGTGGTGAATTTTTTTCCGTCGTAAGTACTGATGCCGTTGTCGTTCGTTCCGAAAAATAAAATGCCTGCCGGGTTTTCTGCGATGCACCACACGGAATTATCGCCAAGCCCATCCTTCTCATTGTACAGCACAATATTCCCAGACGGTTCAATTTTCGCAATGCCTTCCTGGTACATGCCCAGCCAGATATTTCCATTCCGATCTTCGTGAACCGTGAGAATATTTGAACTCGGCAATCCTAAACTGTCGCGATACAGTTTCACCGTCGCATCAGGATGCATGCAAACCGCACCGGCGCCGTACGAAGCAATCCACATATTGTTGTTGCGGTCGCGGATAATGCGCGGCACAGTTTTTAATCCTTTTCCTTCAACGACAGGAATTGTTTTGGAAGTTGCCCACGTACCGTTGCGCTCTTCAATGACCACTACTCCTGCTGCATTATTTTCTGAGCCGATCCATATTTTTCCTTCTGCATCTTCGGCGAACGAAATCACGACCTGTCCAACCAGTTCGTTGATGCCATCAAGTGCTGTAACGACATTGTCTTTCAATATGCCAACGCCGCCGCCGTACGTCCCAACAAAACAATTTCCTTTGCTGTCGCAGAAATACGCAGTGACTTTGCTTTTAGCCAGGCCTTCTTTCTCGGTATACGTAACGAATGCTTCATTGCGGAAAAGACAAATTCCTGCCGAAGTTCCCACCCAGATGTTTCCCTCGTAATCTTCGCAGATCGCGTAAATGGAATTGGATGGCAGGCCGTGCTTCTCAGTGAAAAGCATCTGTCCGCGACTGTTGTATTTCAGTAATCCTTTTTTCGCCGCGATCCAGTAATTCCCTTTACGGTCTTCAGTAATACCGGAAACCAAATCTCCCTCAATCAACGGCAGATCAAGATGACTGATTGTATAATCGGGAGAAACAAGGTCAATTCCGTTTTTGATGGAACCAAGCCACGTGGTTCCTTTGGAATCGGTCATCACGGAATAATACGATGTCGCGCTCAATCCGTCGGACGTATTGTAGTTCACGAAATTTGTTCCGTCGTACCGGTAAACGCCTTTGCCTTTCGTGCCGAACCAGAGGTTGCCGTTTTTTCCTTGTCCGCTTTTGAGAAACTGGTCGGTGAGCAACCCGCTCTGTGTGTTGTACGCGGTAAATGCTTTCCCGGTCGGCGCTTTCGGATCATACTTATTAATACCACCGGCAAATGTGCTGATCCAGATCAGTCCATCGTCCTTGCAAATGATGTTGTATACGGTATTATCACTCAATCCATCTTTAGCGCCATAACTGGTAAATGTCTGTCCGTCAAACTTCGCAATCCCGAAACCATACGTCCCGATCCAGATATTTCCCAGCTTGTCTTCTGTGATGCAGGTAATGTCATTCCCGGGCAGTCCGTCTTTTTCGGTATAACTGATAAACCGCTGGCCATCAAACTGGCTCAGTCCGCCTTGTGTGCCAAACCACATATACCCGCGGCTGTCCATATATATGGCTTTCACGATAGAGTTAACCAACCCATCGCGGGTTCCGTAAACTTTAAGGTTGTACTGCTGCGCACCGACGAACTGTCCCTGGAAAAGGATAAACAGGAACAGTAAAATCGAACGATGAAGAGACATAAAAGGTTGATTTTTTAGCCGGATGTGCAAAGTTAGAAATATTGGCCATTGAAGACCGGTCGCGGATGATTTACACCCTCTTGATAATCACCGATCTGCCATTCGATGAATTGTGAATTTTAGCCGTCGGCCGGAGGAAAATCCCTGCGTTTTGTTGTAACTTTCGGAACGTTTGTCGAGTTTAAATGGTCATTGGTCAAACCCTCAAATCATCTCATGCAACAACTTCGTACCCTAACTATTGCGCTTGTCGTTCTTTTCTGTTCAATTGATGTTTTCGCGCAAACAGCCTCCTCCAATTTCGTATTCTCGAATATTCAGACAACACAGTTTACCGTAAGCTGGACCAATGGTTCCGGAACCGGTCGACTCGTTACTGTTCGTGCCTCCCCGAACGGCGTGGCCTATCCAGTCGATTTTTCGAACTATTCCACGAGCACAACATTTGGCAGCGGTTACAACCTCGGTAGCAGCAACTATTGTGTGTATAAAGGCACGGCAAGTGCGCTCACCATTTATGGTTTGACTGCCGGTACCTATTATACCGTTTCGGTTTTTGAGTATACCGGAACGTCCACTTCGCCAAACTTCACAACCAGTCCTTACGGATCGGCCGGGCATTATTCGCTCGTGGCTCAACCAAGTACACAAACCAGCGGACTTGCTGTAAGTAACATTACGTCCTCCGGCGCAACATTAACCTGGACCCAGGGAAGCGGCTCACGCGAACTGGTTACGCTGAAATATTCCACAACGAATACGAACACTCCAACGGATGGTACTGATTATGTTTCAAGTACCACCTTCGGCGGTGGCGATCCTGTAGGATCATCTCCATACGCGTATGCTGTTTATGATGCAACATCTACTTCAGTAGTTACAACCGGAATGGCCACCTCGAGTAATTTTGTGGCAGCAGCCTACAACTTTGATGGCGTCAGCGGACAAAACAACTACATCACCACATCGGCCCCAACCGTGGGTTTCACCACGCTTGCCTCTGAACCAACAGGAATTGTTTCCTACCTGGCGGGCACAGATGCGGAAGACGATATGATGACCCTCAGCTGGACATTGCCGGCTTCCGGTGCAGGTACAAACCGTATTGTTTTGATGAACAGTACGTCTGCTTTTGACGTTCCAATCGATGCGAATATTTATACAGCCAACGCGAACTACGGATCAGGATCACTCATCGGTCAGAGTTACGTGGTGTATAATGGAAGCGGAGCCAACGGCGTTCGTGTCAGCAACCTTAACCTCGAAACGAGTTACACCATCCGTGTATTCGAATACAATGGTGGATCGGGAACATTTAATCCCACTACAAATTACCTGACTACTTCGTACGCGTACAACATTGCGAGCACGAATACAACGCACCCGGGAGTTGGTTCAACCAATATGACTTTCAGCGCAATCACTCCAACGTCACTGACCGTGAATTTCACTGCGGGAACAGGGCAGGCGCGATTGGTGCAATGTAAAGCAGGCCGGAGACAAACAGCCGCAGCATTTGACGGAGCGAACGATCACATTGTAGTTCCATTCAATAGCGCCCTGCATCCAACGAGTGAATTAACGCTTGAAGCGTGGGTATACCGCCCAAACTGGGCTTCATCAACCGGGTCACAGGTGATTGCCGGTAGCGGAGAGTCGGGTGGTTACTACATGATGCAAAGCGGTACAACCATGTACTCGTATGTATACCGGAATTCGACCTGGGGTGGTAACGGTGTTACGGTTTCGCACCTCACACCGGGATGGCACCATTTCGCTATGGCGTATGATGGACGCTACCTGAGAAGTTATATCGATGGTGCACAATACGGATTCAATGATGCCGGTGCAACCTACCCGATCAGTTATACCTGGGCCAATGCGTTTATCATTGGCGCTGACGTAGGAACAGGCGCTACTGCATCCGGAAGTTATTTCAACGGAATGATCGACGAAGTGCGCGTGTGGGACAATAGTCAATACCAGGGCACGATTCAGTATTACATGAACACGTCGCTGTATGGATATGAAACGGGCCTCGTTGGATATTGGAAACTGGATGATGGAATCGCAACTTCATCGATGGCCATGAATTCTTCCGTTACATTGTCCAACCTGAACGGAACGCTCACTACTATGACAACCACCGCGGCCAGTGCATTCACGGCAAGCAGCGGTTGGGTGAATTCCAATTCGCCGGTGAATCAACCTATTGATTTTTCACAATACAGCGGAAGCTCGGTCTTCATGAACGGCATGCAGGTGGGCAACCCGTATTACGGTGTGATGTATACCACTTC
>DATHKF010000807.1:0-5901 GCA_035489505.1 Bacteroidia bacterium
GTAAATTTCATGTCGTGCACGGGCGCTTCACAATCGAACTTCAGCACAGGAATTGAAAACGTGAGTGGCAATATGGGACTGCAGCCGTTGATGACACAACCTGCACCGATGTATACCGTGAAATATTATTATCCGCCGAATACATCGTACCTCGTGGTTGATGCCACTGTTTCATGGAACGGTAATGACGACAACGGAGGAATTTTCATTCCGAATCAAACAGGTCCGTACCCGCTCACAACAGAAATCATGAACCAGGGCAACGTCAATCTTCCGCAGCTCGACGTTACCGGAAAAGTAACTGACCTTGCCGGCAACGTGCTCGTGAGTGATCTCTACCAGGTTCCGGCCGGACTTGTGCCGAGCCAAACTGCGTTGATCACTTTCCCGAATGCAGCATATTCGCCAACCACACTTGGAACAAAACGTTACGTCACGAGCATCGCACCGGTGTTCATGGATTCGATTCCAGTAAACGATTCCATCATCCAGGAAATTGTCGTTGTGGATACCACACAGCAAACAATCCGCCTGTGCTACACCGATAACCACGTGAATCCTGTACTGAGTTCCATTTCATGGAACGGCGGACAAGGTGGAGTTGGTGTGTACGTTGCACCGGCCAGTTATCCGGCGCGTATTGTAAGCACGAATTTTATCTGCGCCACTTCGCCTGCATCCGGAATCGCGTTCTACGCCAAAGTGTTTGACGATGATGGTCCGAACGGAACTCCGGGAACACTGCTCGATTCTGTTGCGGTGATGGGTCAGAGCATTGTGCCTTACCAGGTGATCACTGTTCCGTTGAGCAACGCCATTACCATCAACAGCGGTGGCGTGTACGTAGAATGGGAAATGGCTACAACTACCGTAGCCATTGCGCAGGATCTTACACCGCCATTCAGCCGCCAGACGTACGAAGTATTTTCAATTTACTGGTCGACGTACCGCGATTACCAGAACTGTGATTTCTTCATCGGCGCCGATTACCAGAAAGCATTCCCTGAAGATGTAGGTGTAACGCAAATTGTTTCTCCGGCAAATAACTCAACCGTTGCGGGCCCAACCAACGTGTCGTGCTGGATCAAAAACTACGGCAACTACCCGGACAATTACAACATCATGGTGAATTACAAGATCCTGAATAATCCGCCGATCGTATCGCAGGCCTATTCCGGTCCGCTGATCCAGCCGGGAGATTCTGCATTCTTTACATTCTCCACACAATTGGGCGCACCGTATTCCGGTACCGATGTTTTACTGGTGTGGACTTCCAAACCAAGCGACGCCATTCTCAGCAACGACACTGCATCGAACAACCTCACATTGGTTGGAGTTGAAGAGCTCAGTCCGCTGCAAGGCGTTTCGGTTTACCCGGTACCTGCTGCAGAACAAGTGAGCTTTGCATTCTCTGCACCAACAAACGATGCGGTGATCATTACAGTAACCGACGTCAGCGGACGCGTAGTAAGCACCGTCAAACATCCGCAGGCCAATGCCGGAAGTGTTTACACACTCGACGTAACAGCGTTTGCACCGGGCACGTACTTCTACACCATTACGAGTGGTGATAAAGAAGGAAACGGCAAGCTGGTCATCGCGGAATAAACGATAATAGCCGCAAAGCCGCAGAGGGCGCAAAGGTTTCCGCAAAGGATGTCTTTACGCCCTCTGCGTTTTCTTTGCGATCTCTGCGGCTTTGCGGCTATTTACCTCATTCTAGGTATTGTTTAGAACCCGTCTAAACAACACTTTTGCAGCGTCCTTAGTGGACATACAATAAAACGCTGCGTTATGAAATCCATTTTCACTCTCCTGCTTGCTATACTGTCTCTTTCAGGCATTTATGCCCAAACCGGAACTATCTCCGGCAAAGTTTCAACGTCCGACGGACAGGCTGGTGAATTCGTGATCATCGGTTTGAAGGGCACTACTATCGGAACAACCGCCAACGACAGCGGAAATTTCGTGCTTAACAATCTGAAGCCCGGCACATACACGCTCATCGCATCGTTCACCGGCCTGGAAGCGAAAGAACAGACCGTTGTGGTAATCAATGGACAAACAACTGTGGTTAATTTCGTCATGAACGAAAGCAGTTCCGTACTTAAAGAAGTAGTTATCCGCGCACAACGCAGCGTGAACGAACGTCCGGTGAGCATCGGGAAAGTTCCTATCAGCCCGATGGATCTGCCGCAATCGACTTCCGTGATCAATAGCGCACAGATGAATCAGCAGCAGGTGCTTCACATGAGCGATGTATTGCGCAATACGAATGGCGTTTACCAGATGGGAGCCAGTGGTGGTTACCAGGAAGAAATTGCTGGTCGCGGATTTGCTTACGGCAGCAGCAACACATTCAAAAACGGGATCCGTTTCAATAATGCAGCCATGCCCGAGGTGAGTGCACTTGAACGCGTAGAAGTCCTTAAGGGTGGCAACGCTATTTTATTCGGGAATGTTGCAGCAGGAGGTGTTCTGAATATCGTCACCAAAAAACCGGTGTTCGAAAAGGGCGGTGAAGTGACTATGCGCGTGGGCAGCTATGGACTTTACAAACCAACCATTGACATATACGGTCCGATGAATGCGAAACGTACAGTCGGGTTCCGTTTGAATACCACTTATGAAAAGGCTGCAAGTTTCCGCGAATCGGTTTACTCGAACCGTTTTTACGTCAATCCCTCATTCCTCTGGAAAGTGGGACCGAAAACAGAAATTCTCATTGAAGGAGATTATCTTAAAGATCAGCGCACACTGGACAATGGTGTAGGCGCGATCAATTACCAACTGATTGATGTACCACGCACCCGTTTCCTGGGAACCAGCTGGCAGTATTTTAAATCGGAACAGCAATACGTTGCTGCAACGGTTACGCACAATTTCAATAGCCAGTGGACCTTGCGCAGCACAACCGGAATTTCGGATTTCTCCAGCGATCTTTTCGGAACAACACGTCCCAATGCAAATAACAATTTTGTACAGGCCGACGGAACGTGGAAACGCGGAATCCAGCGCACACAGGTCGACGAACAGTATTACATCACACAACTCGACCTCATCGGGAAATTTGCAACCGGGCCGGTGAAGCATACCTTGCTCGTTGGTGCAGATGCCGATAAGTACGACACGCGTACACTGGCTTATGCTACGATTACCTCCTACGACACCATTAACGTGTTCGATCCGGAAATGTACACGCAGCGCGAAGACATTCCGCAGCTCAATAAAAATACGCTCACAACCGCGCCTGTTCTTCGCGCTGGATTCTACGTACAGGACCTGGTTGAGATCAGTCAAAAACTGAAAGTCCTGGTTGGTGCGCGCGTATCGTACATAGAAACATACAGCGACGTGTACAGCTACAGCACAGGAAACACAACACACTCGGTGCTTTATGATCACGCCATTTCGCCACGTTTCGGGATCGTGTACCAGCCGGTGAAAACCGTATCTGTTTTCACGAGCTACACCAATTCGTTTACACCCAACACCGGTGTCGACATCAATGGAAATGCACTCGCTCCTTCTGTGATCGACCAGTATGAAGCGGGAATTAAAACAGACCTGTTTCACGGATTGCTTTCTGCAAACGCGGTGGTTTACCAGATCACCAACAGCAACCTTGCACAGACCAGTCTCGAAAACGGCAACACCAATTCCAACATCAAAGAAATGACCGGCGAAGTAACGAGCCGTGGAATTGAAGTAGACATCATGAGCAAAGACTGGAATGGTTTCTCACTGATCGCAGGATACAGTTTCAACGAAACCCGCTACACAAAAAGCAATACGTACATCGTAGGAAGCAAGCTCCGCTACAATCCGGCGCACACGGCAAATGCATCGTTGAATTATAACTTCAGCGCCATTCCTGCCCTGAAAGGCTTCAGTGCACAGGCGGGCATGCATTACTTCGGTGATCGTTATGCAGGACGTTCAACACGCGTGCAGGTGATCAACGATTCCTACAAACTCATCTACGTGAAAGCGTTCACCCAGGTCGATATCGGTGTGGGTTACGCTACCCAAACATTCTCTGTGCGCGTGCGTTGCTCCAATGTGTTCGATGTAATGAGTTACCAGGCGCACGACGACAACAGCATTAACCCAATCGCTCCGCGCATCTTCTCGGCAACGTTTGGCTGGAAATTCTGATTTCCCTTTGAAAAATCTTCTCCGAAAACTTCACCTGATCCTCGGTCTCACCACGGGGATCGTGGTGTTTATTGTCGGCATCACCGGTGCAATTTATGCGTGGGAAGAAGATGTCCGTGAAATGCTGCACGAAGACTTGCTCTGCGTGGAACCCGGTCCGACACGCGTCTCCGTGACATCTTTCGTGGATTCCGCGCGCGCTGCATTGCCCAAAGGAAAAGTAAAAAACATCCGCATCCTCACCGATGATCATCGCAGCGTTGAAGTCGGTTTTAAAAACAAAGAATCGGTTTTTATAAATCCATACACCGGGCACGTGCTGGGTTCGTTCAACCGCGACACCGATTTTTTCGGAACCGTTTTGCAAATTCACCGCCGCCTGATGCTCGGAGATGTGGGTGAGATCATCACCGGAACATCCGCATTGATCTTTGGATTCATGATCATTTCCGGGATTATTCTCTGGTGGCCGGGAAGCAAATTTCTCCGCCGCCAGCGCCTCAGAATTGCATGGCGCGCGCCGCGTGCGAAAAAAATATTTGACCTGCACAGTGTATTCGGTTTCTATGCGTCGTGGATACTCGTGTTTTCTGTTGTCACCGGCCTCGTGTGGTCGTTCAAATGGTTTGAACAGGGAATGTACTTCGTAGCCGGAAGTACAAAAGAAGAAAGCAAAGTATTCTCTGTTGTACAACCCAAAGATTCCACGTTTACCATCGACCGGATCATCACTGCTGCAGAAACAAACTATCCGCAGGCCACTGAATACGTCATTGTCTTGCCGGAAGATTCATTGGGTTCCATCCGCACAACACTGCGCTACCCGGAAGAAGGTTTTTTTCGCAGGCAGGACCATCTGTTCTTCGACCAATATTCCGGTGCATTGATCAGTGAAAAACTGTTTGTCAATACTTCCGCCGGCGAGAAGTGGAGAGCTGCGAATTTCGATATCCATACCGGCCGCAAGTTTGGCCTGACCGGGAAACTGATCATGTTTTTTGCCGCATTGATTGCCGCCAGTTTGCCTGTTACCGGATTTCTCTACTGGAGAGCCAAAGAAAATGCGAAAAAACAGGGCGTTTTAAGAAGATAAAACCGCTTTTTTCCTTTCCATTTCAGGTGCGTTTCCCTGGCTGTCTTATGGTCGGATTTCGATACATTTGCAATTGGCATCCATTCACAAAACACCACAACCCATGAAAAAAATCTACGCTTTATTATTCGCCCTCGTTTCCGGCGCGGTACTAATTGCACAACCCGCAGGCTGGAGTTATGTTGTACCGTTGGACGTGCAGAACAACACCGCATCGCTGGTCATCGACTACCAGTTCCGGTTCACATTCGATACCCAAACACCGATTGGTGCAGGGCAAATGAATGCCAATGGCGATGACATCCGTTTTGGAAAAGATTGCGCCGGAACCACTCTTTTCAATTACTGGATTGAATCCGGAATCAATACGGCGTCAACTGTGCTTTGGGTGAAAATAGATTCACTCCCGGCCAGCGGCACCATTCAGATCTACATGTTTCACGGCAACTCATCTGCACCCGCTGCTTCAGCAGTGATGGGAACTTTTATCGGGCCGCATTCTTCTACGGACAGTGTCGTTCCGGTCACCAGTGGTGGTGTAACAAACAGCCAGCGCGGTTTTCGTTTTGCGCCCAATGAAGATATCCTCATGACCCACGTGGGCAAATACGAGCCGAACGGAACAACCCGCACTGTCACCCTCTTCAATT
>DATHKF010000808.1:0-2473 GCA_035489505.1 Bacteroidia bacterium
CACGGCGAGATAACGGTAACGCGCCGTGAGCGCCCGGGCTTAGAACGGGTTTCGTGCTTCTTTTAGCGCCGTGTCGCCGTGTAAAAATTATCAAATGCTCAAACTGAGACACTACCAAACTGTCAGGTATGCGGCGTAGACGTATAGATAAACCGCATACTCCGGGAAACCAACCATCTCATCCTCCCCGGAATCGGTATAGTTGATCTCAACCTTCCGTTCACCCGCATCAATCACCCCGAACCGGTAATACCGCTTTTCAGGCGCAACATTCATCCCGCACATCAGAAGTTTGCTCTTAAAGCCAATTGTGAATCCTGTAAGAACTGGTTGTGCCCTCCTTTTGGGTGATCAGTGGAGCTGCTCCCGGTTCCATTTTCCCACCAAAACCCTGATTTTCACCCCCTCTCTTCATTGCCAACCACGTGTTGCCTCCTTAATAAATTTGTTTTCAACAAGTATTCAACGTACCTTTGTTTTCGTTAAATCAAAAATTCGCTACAAGGCGCATTAATAATCAAATCAAAATCTCTCACCCATCTAACAACGTTTAGACCTCATTTTCTCCCTGATTTTGAGTTATTTGCCTTCTAGATCATCCCAAAATTCCCAATGAAATTTTCAGAATTAAGCCTCATCAATCCTTTATTGGAGGCACTCAATACGCTTAAATACACCACGCCTACGCCTATCCAGATGCAGTCGATTCCGCATATCATGGAAGGAAAAGATATATTCGGTTGCGCTCAGACAGGCACAGGAAAAACAGCAGCATTTGCACTTCCTATTCTTCAGAAATTAACGCTTTCAGCAAATCCAAAACCCGGAATCAAAGCGCTCATTCTTGCGCCTACCCGCGAACTGGCTTTACAGATCGATAAAAGCTTTGCCGATTACGGCAGCAAACTCAATATTTCCCACTGCGTTGTATTCGGTGGCGTTTCACAACATGCACAAACCACTTCGTTGAAGCGCGGTGTGCAGGTAGTTGTGGCAACACCTGGTCGTTTACTCGACCTGATGCAACAGGGCTACGTAAAACTTCACGAGATTGAATACTTCGTTCTCGATGAAGCCGATCGTATGCTCGACATGGGATTCATCAACGACATCCGCAAGATCATCGCGAAACTTCCGGCGAAGAAACAAACCATTTTCTTCTCGGCAACTGTTTCCCCGGAGATCATGAAACTCGCGAACACATTGCTTCACAATCCTGTGAAAGTAAACGTGACCCCGGTTTCAACACCTGCGGAAACCGTTGAACAATCTGTTTATTACGTTCAGAAAGAAGACAAACGTTCTTTGCTGAAACACATCATAAAGTCACACGTAATTGATCATGCTTTGGTGTTCACGCGCACCAAACGCGGGGCCGACCGTGTGGCGAAGGAATTGAACCGTAACGGGATCAAAGCTGATTCTATTCATGGCGACAAATCACAGAATGCACGTGTACGCGCCCTGAATGGTTTCAAAGAAAGAAAGATCAATATCCTCGTGGCAACAGACATTGCTGCACGCGGAATTGATGTCGATAAATTATCACACGTTATCAATTACGAAATTCCGGAACAGGCAGAAACCTACGTTCACCGGATTGGCAGGACCGGCCGCGCGGGTGCGAACGGAATTGCGCTTTCATTCTGTACCAAAGATGAAATGGATTACCTGAAAGACATCAGGAAACTGATCCAGAAAAACATCGAGGTCGTAAATAACCACCCGTACTCCAACAAGTAATCAATACCAAACAATAAAACAATTAATACCCAACAACAATGAAAAAAGGCACAGTTAAATTCTTCAACTCAACAAAAGGTTTTGGCTTCATCAAAATCGAAGGAACAGACCAGGAAATTTTCGTTCACGTAACCGGATTGAAAGATGAAATCCGCGAGAACGATACAGTTGTTTTCGAAGTGCAGGAAGGCAAAAAAGGCCTCAACGCGGTGAACGTGAAGCTTGCATAATATCGCACGCTCGGTAGCTTTCCGGAATTAAAACTGGCTCAGCTATATACTACAGAGGACGGACAGGGATGTCCGTCTTTTTTTATGCGCCATTGTGAAATAATCGCTCCGCGATTTCGAGATTAAATGGTACACGGAAAACACTGAAATACACAGAATCACACAGAATTTTCAATGTATGTTTCTGTGAAGTTCCGTGCATTCTGCGTATTCAGTGTACAATTTTTTATTTCAAATCGCGCAGCGATTGCGTGATTGTTTCTGTGAAGTTCCGTGCATTCTGCGTATTCCGTGTGCCATTTTTTGTTTCAAATCGCGCAGCGATTTCGCTGGGTAATAGAACGCAGATTTTGCGGATCAAGCGGATTGTTGCGGATTTCTAATTTATGCATCTGCGATGATCCGCTAAATCCGTGTCATCCGCGTGCTATTCAGTTTTCGCAAATCGCGAAGCGATTTTGCCCTGCCGCCGTGTCGCTGTGTCGCCGTGGTAAGCGCCG
>DATHKF010000809.1:0-2941 GCA_035489505.1 Bacteroidia bacterium
ATCTCGAATGTATCGGTTGGTGCAACTTCATACACCTGGACAATTCCGGCAGGATCTTCTATTCTGAGCGGACAAGGAAATGATACATTAATGATGATAGCCGGAACAGTATCCGGATCAGTTTCAGTTACTGCCGACAACAGTTGCGGAAGCAGCGCACCGGTTTCTGTTTCAGTTACGATCAACGCACTTCCATCCGTATCTGCGTCTGCGGAATTCGGAACAATCTGTGATGGAAACAGCGATACACTTTCCGCATCGGGCGCAAGTACGTACCTGTGGAGCAGCGGAGGAACAACATCGAATGAAATTGTTTCTCCTTCTTCTACATCCACGTACACAGTAACGGGCATTGATGTAAACGGGTGTGTGAATACTTCAACAGTAACAGTTACTGTCAATCCGCTTCCATCCATTGATGCTACTGCACTCAACGGAACGGTGTGTGAAGGAGAATCAGATTCACTTTACGCTGCCGGTGGAATTACATACCTGTGGAGCACGTCGCAGAACACAACCATTATTGCGGTTACACCACTCACAACAACCACGTACACATTAACAGGAATTGATGTGAACGGATGCGTTAACACCGATTCGATTACTGTGGTTGTAAACGCCGCCCCTGTGCTGACGATTTCTTCAGCAACGGACACGTTGTGTTCAACCGATGCGGCTACTGTACTTTCCGCTTCACCGTCGGGTGGAACATGGAGCGGTCCTGGTGTTATGGGATCGATGATGGACCCAACGATGGCGAACATCGGAGCGAACACAGTAACGTATGCGTATACTGATGGCCTGGGATGTTCTGCAACCGATTCATTGTCGATTTACGTGGATGTGTGCACAGGCATCGCGCAAGCGCAAGGTTCAGCACTGTCTTTGTTCCCGAATCCAAACAACGGAACGTTTACCGTGAATTGGAACGGAGCGACATCAGCAACGATCGAAGTGTTTGATGCACTTGGACAATTGGTTGATGTGCGCACGATCGCTGCGGGAACGCGTACAGAAATTGCGCTCGAAACATCCGGAATTTATTCTGTGGTGATCTCAACTGGTGATGGAGAGCGGATTGTGACGCGGGTGATCGTGGAAAAGTAGATTAGTGTCAGGATCAGTATCAGCGACGGTATCAGTGTCAGTGAACCACCTGTTCCGCGTAAGATTTTTTGATGCAATAAATTATCAGCATTGCGAAAGCGCCTGGAAATTTATTGCATCAAAATAAAAAGTGTCAGCGTAAGTATCAGCGTGTACGGACTGATACTGACGCTGACACTTTTTATTAGCGATTGCCTGCATTGAAGAATAATTGGGCTGGAAATTTTACACGTGTTCGAAGCGTCCTGGCACTGATACCGACGCTGACACTTTTTAAGCCGCAACGCGCTGTAAGATCACCTTACACGGCATCTCACTCGTCACTTCCACGCGATGTCCTGCATGAAGCGGAATCTGGAAATAATCTCCGGCGACGAGTTTGTGCACGGTGTCACCCACCACGATATCGCAGGTGCCTTCGAGGATGAGGAATTTTTCGTGTTCATCGTGATGCACTTCATGCGGCGCCATGTTTTTGATCCACACGATTCCGGTTGTGGCCTGTGGCGTATGCGCGATGAGTTTCACAAAGATCTCTTCGAAATTTTCCGGCGCGGTCATGTCTGTGCGATTGATCCATTCTGCAAAATCTGATGCTTTCGAATTTTCATTCAGGATGGATGGATTCGAAGGAGCTTCGCCGCCGCCCATGCGTTTCATGTAATCGATGGTGGCGAGGAGCATGGGTTTTACAGTGGCATGCGGTGAAACGGCTTTTGCTTTCGCGTACACTTCGAGCGATTTTTCAATCTCTTCGATTTCAGTGCGTACTTCCGGGTGAAGCGTAGCCATTTTCTCGACCTCTTCCGATTCGTGCGGAGAAGTCATACCCATGACGTAAAGTTCAAGGACCCCTGATTCGATATAATCTGACACTTTATGCATGAGGCGGTCCTTGCCGGTATTGTTTTAATTCACTTCTGATTCTGGTCTTCAATGTTTGCACACTCACTCCAAGTTCCTGCGAAATCTGTGCAAAACTACGGCCTTGAACATAAATCAGGTCAATAAGGGTTGAATGGGCAGCGGGCTCAACACTGATGCAATCTACGAGATCGGATTCATTGTGGATTTCCGTGTTGACCTCATTGTTTTCCACATTTACCGCATGTTGAGCCTGTTCACGGGCAATTTTGAGCATCCATGGGAATAACTTTTCGCCTGATGGGTCGTAATTCCGGATTCGTCCAAAGACCTCCAGGAAAGTAGACTGCAAAATTTCCTCCGCTTTTTGCTGGTCGCGGGCCAGGCGCAGGATAAATCCGAGGAGCTGTGGCGCATACGCATCGTAGAGCCTGCCGAGCGCTGCGGAATCCCCGTTCTGCGCGACAGCGAGCAACTCTTTTTCGAGTGCGCTTACGTGAACAACCGATTGGACGGACTGTGTCATTGTTGGGAATGTACTGGACTGGTGTGCTGGAAACGAAGATAGGAAATTCAGTGCGCAGTGAGGTCAGTGCGCAGTTTTTCAGTACGCAGTGCGCAGTCGGTTAGAGATACTGTCTCCTGAAAGGGATTGCCGTTTCACTGCGTACTGTTTTACTGCGTACTGCGCACTGACCTCACTGCGCACTGATTATACGTATCTTTGTAAAACGTTTACGGAAGGGCCCGACCGGTTTTGACAGCTGGTGATCGCTCGTGTAAGCATGCCGTGCGTTGTGAATATGGCACGTTAATATCAACTCTCACAATTTCAAACGGCGAGTCTAACTACGCCCTTGCTGCTTAATCCTAAGGATTAACCAGCTTTGCCAGCCGGGAAGTTCCTCCTTTCTACGTCCCGGATCCTGGCATCGCAAATGAGAGGAGTTGCCTGTAATGTTCCGACGCA
>DATHKF010000810.1:0-4137 GCA_035489505.1 Bacteroidia bacterium
TTCGAAGGGAGAATGATCTCGGGACCGATGGCGACACCGGAGACGGTAAGGCAGGCGATGTTCGGGACTACAGAAGGAGAGAAGTGACATACGCCACTGCACCTTTGCGGCTATTGTGCTATTTCCCTGGTAGAAGTGAAACCCCGGTATTCTTCTCAAAGTTCAACGACTCAATTTTCGGGATTCCTGCCTCAACACCTTCCAGTTTTACACTCATGGTCGATTTGGTTTCGAGTGTATACGAGATGCGTTGTGGAAAATCGTGTGCGAGATTTTCGAAAATGCAATGTGTTTCATCGGCTTCCACCATCTTGAATAAAACCGGTCCGGGATTTTCCGGAACAGTGGCCACGTAATACGGTGTTCCTTCCACGAGTTCAATCTTCAGTGTTTCTTTGAAAACCGTATCGCCATCGGGTGTGATGGTTGCTCCCTTTCCGTTGAGTGAATTTCCGGTTCCTTTTTCCCAGACTTCCACGAACACGAGCCCGTTGTTATCCATGCCTTCCCAGGTTCCCTGGAGCCATTTGAGTTCTTCGATTTTGGTAGAGTCGGAGCAGGAGGCGAGGAGCGTTACTATAAGAAAGTGAAGAATAAAATTCTTTTGCATGACACGAAGTTAGGGAATTAGGGGATTGGGGAAATAGGGGACTAGGGGACTAGGGGATTCAGGCTGATGGTGCTTGCGCGTTTTCAAAAGACGATGAAGACACTTGTTCATCGAAGCACTTTAGTCGGGCCCAAATCTCTCAATCCCCTAATCCCTAATTCCTATTTTCCCGCCGGGAACTTTGCCAGCACATCCTTCACCGCATCTCTATGGATCGTGAACGACATCATTTTCAGTTTCACGTAATCTTCGTGGTAATAATAATACCCGGGATTCTGCGGATTGTTTCTGCTGCTGCTGCCGGAATCTTTGATGAGAAACCACATGCCGTTTGGTTTTTCCAGCCAGCCGATCATGTGAATGCCGTGATCGTCCGTTGTTGTTCCATTCGAGAAACGGAACTGACGTGCATTTTCGTCAATGGCCGAAGAAGGAATATCGTAAGACGGGATCATCGCAACACCCAGTTCATTGTTGATTCCGCCTTCGGAAACATCTCCGCCAATGGCAATGCTGTAACCGCTTTTGATTGACGTTTTAATGATGTTCATCCACACGTCAAGTGGCGTGTTGTAATATTCTGCAGAATGCCACCAGTTGTCGGGCACAGGATATTCCGCTTTGGTCCAGTACGCAAATTGCTTGAGCGACATAAACTCGATGTAATCCGACGGATTGAGTTTCAGAATGTCGGTCATGTATTTCTGCGGACTCATTGCTTTTCCGTTCACGGTTACATTCACCGGTGGTTCGCCCATGTGAAATTTCAGAATGGACTGCACAGTCTTCACTACTTCTTCTTCGTTCCATGCGCCACTTGTTTTTACACTCTTCAGGTATTTGTCTACTTCGTCAAATAATGAAACGTGATCGTAAAACGGTTGATTCGGTTTCAGTCCCGTGTATGCGTCGTAAGGAACGAGGCCGTACATCTGCATCATGCGCGTAACCGCATTCGATTCCGAACCTTCACCAATGAAAACTTCGCCGCGTTTGCGCACGAACTCTTTGGCTTTCTCCGTGTATTCCCAATACACGATCCACGATTGCGAAAGATGCACTTCCTGTTTTGAAATGCGGTTCACTTCCGTTTCGAAATACGAAAGCGTGGAAAAACACCAGCACGTGTTGGTGAGTCCCTGTGAAATCGCAGGAGTGGAGTATACGGTTTTGAATTCCTCCATCGATTTAGGAACATCAACACCGGTATAATCCATCTGGAAACGCTGTTCCGGTTTTTTCTCATTCGTTTTGAAATCGGTCATTTTCTGACGGATGTTCTGGATGAACGGATTGGCAAACGGTTTCATGGCGCCATTGTCTTTGCGGTCCTGCGCAAAAGAGAATGTGCCTGCGAACAGCGCGAAGCTGAGAAGAATGTGTTTTTTCATAGCAACACGAATTTAGAAGTTAACGTGGAATGGACAACTCTTTTTCGCTGAAAGGCAAAAGGATGAGGCCCGCGGGTGGTATCTCAGTTTGGTCTCAGTTGAGATTTGTGGAATGGAAACGGTTAAAACCGTTGAGTTGGTCTGCAGGTTTCATTGCCGGGGGCTTAAGCCCCCGGCAATGAATAGTCATGCACATTCAACCGCTTAAGCGGTTTTCAGAACTCAAAATAACCAAACCGGAAGACTATCTGCCTGTGCGGATTTACCGCGGATTAAATACCTGTAGAATCCGCGGGCATGGACGAGACAGGAATGCTGGTATATGCTTCGAGCAACGCCAGTTCGAAGGAGTCAATCTGGGTTTTGATCAGTTTGATACTCATGAATACGTGCGTTGGAGGCTGATTAAAATTCATATTCTCCCAGTTGAACATTTTTTTAAATACGGAAGGGGCTGTTTTTGACAGGACTTTATCTATCGCAAAAACAGTAAGTGAGTCAGCTGCAATTTCAGTTGGTCTGTCGTTCAGGGCATTTTGCTCGTACATTTCCAGTGCAACTCTTAAACGCTTGGCCCTTCCGCTGGTAATAAAATATTCGCGCGACAAGTTGGTGTTGAGCATCGTTAATCCTGACGTATCGGGCAGCGAAGCCGCAAATGAATCGCGCGCGGACTGAAATATTTCACGGATCAAATCAGAATTCTCACGTAAACGTTTCACACATTCCTGTATCGTCACATACGCAGAATCGGGATTGGTGGTTGTAAGAACGCTGTCGTAAAGTGTCATCTTCTCAGCATCTCTTACCTTTTGTATGGAATCTTCCTGCTGATGAATTTTGTCCATGCCTTGGTGCATTTGCTCGCCAAATTTCTGACCCACGTTGATGGCCAGTGCTACGAGCAAACCAAGAAAAATCAGTACTCCACCAACGATCCACATCCATGGACGAATCTTTCGGCGCGGTCGTTCCGGTGGAGTGATGAAGGATTGCGGGTTGGGATATTGTGGTTCCATTGTCAATTTTCGATTCTCAATTTAGTACGTCAGATCCCACAAAATATGATTCTCATAATACCGCAAATCCAATTCCAGGTTTTTGAGAAATATCATCACGTCGGCGGGCTCCTGCTCGAATTGCGATTCGTCCCAGGTTTGAATGAAGTCGTATGCTTTGTTGGGTTCACGCAATGGAAAATACTGGCGGTAATCCACCGGATCGTATAAACGTGTGGACGCCGCGTACTCTTCGGTCATTTCGCGGTAAGCAAACAAAGCGCTGAATAATTCTTCATCCCGTTCTGTGCGAGAAAAGAAATCGATGGAAACTTTTCGGCTGCCCTGCACTTTAGCCATGGTATCGCCGAGCGCAACAACCAGTTCCCGGATCAGTTTGGCGCAGGCATCGGTTTCTGTTTCGAGATGGTCCAGCAGAACGTGTTCAGAATAACAATCGTTGCATTGTTTTTTTACGGCTGCACGCAAACTATCGGATTGCGCTTCTGTCGAGTACGGATCTTTTGCGTAATACGCGCCCGGATCACCGTACGCATCCACTTCATACGAGGTGTCGGCCACGGTCATAACATACTCGTCATCCTCATGCCGATCGCGGTTTGCAATTTTCGCCTTGGTCACACCAATGGTGATGAAAATACCAATGATGAGCAGGATCGAAAACGCAATGCCGAGGTTGATCAGCGTTTTGTATTTCTCTTCCGGATTATCCTGTGGATCGTGCTGCATTTATTTTACGGGATACGGTTCTGCGATGGAATCAGTACAGTTTTGACCAAACATCTGGTCGTTGTACAGGTTCTGTTCAGGAAGGTAATAAATTTTACTGCCACTTGCTTTCGCCTGCGTGAGCGTGTCGCATGGCGCATAGAAAACAAGTTGCACCGGAATTCGTTTTGAGCCTGGCCTTCCCGGAAGATAATGCGCGTATATTTCATTGTACCACCAGCCGCAGATGAGCAATTGCGTTTCGGGTGTGGTTTCGATCATGCCGCGAATGTGTGCGGTGTAATCCATTTTGTTCCGTCGCTTGGACTGTTCAGAAAAAATGGGACCTGAAACCGGATCAAGAAAAATCTCCTGTCCCGAGACATTGAACTTTACAGCCAGCGAAGAA